>CAZEHS010000167.1:0-2165 GCA_964511875.1 uncultured Peptostreptococcaceae bacterium | reverse complement strand
AGTGCCTCCCCTGTCCTATGGAGTGTCTCATGATGGTTTCCTGATTCATCTGATCGCCCTCCAGCTCTACTACGATTCTGCCTTCATGCATCACATATACCCGATCACTCATCCCCAATATTTCGGGAAGCTCTGAGGATATCATGATGATGCTTTTGCCTTTAGCGACCAATTCATTCATGATGCTGTAAATCTCATATTTTGCGCCGACATCGATGCCCCGTGTCGGTTCATCAAGAATCAGGATATCAGGATCGGTCAGCATCCATTTGCTGAGAGCCACCTTCTGCTGGTTGCCTCCGCTCAGGTTCATGACCTTAGCCTCAATGGAGGGAGCCTTTATCCGGACCGCCTTCTTATAATATTCGGCGTTCTTTATTTCTTCGTTCTTGTTCAGGATGCCTTTCTTGGTAATGAGATCCAGACTGGCTATTGAAATATTCTGCTTGATGTCCTGTATCAGAATCAGTCCTTTTTCCTTCCGGTCTTCGGTCAGATAGCTGATGCCCGCCTTGATGGCTTCATGAGCACTGTTCAATTCCTGCTTTTTACCGTCGAGATATAGCTCACCTTCTACCTTGCTTCCATAGGTCTTTCCGAAGATGCTCATGGCGAATTCAGTCCGTCCGGCACCCATGATGCCTGATATACCTACGATTTCGCCCCGCCTGACGTTGATGGATGAATCCTTAATGATCCTTTTTTGTGAATCATCAGGGCTGTAAACATTCCAGTTCTTTATTTCCAGTCTGATTTCGCCGATATTGGGCACCCGTTCCGGATAGCGGTTGGTAAGCTCCCGACCGACCATTTTGCGGACGATGTCGTCTTCCGTTACCGTCTGTGTATGAACATCCATCGTATCGATGGTTTTCCCGTCTCGAAGGACCGTTATGGAATCGGCCACATCCATTACTTCGTTGAGTTTATGGGATATAAGAATGCATGAGATGCCTTGTTTACGAAGTTCTTTCAGTATGTTCAGGAGATTCTTGCTGTCCTCCTCGTTGAGCGCGGCTGTTGGTTCATCCAGTATCAGCAGCTGCACATTTTTGCTCAGAGCCTTGGCGATTTCGACCAACTGCTGTTTACCGACGCCCAACTTCCGGATCTGTACATCAGGACGAACCGACAGTCCCACTTTGGCAAGGAGATCCCTGGCACGGACTATGGATTCATTCCAATCGATCACTCCATTTTTCTTGATTTCATTCCCTAGAAAAATGTTCTCTAATGCGCTCATATAAGGCACCAGGGCCAATTCCTGATAAATGATGGCCGTGCCTGCGTGCTCACTGTCCTTGATGTTGTGATACTGTTGGACAGTACTGTTTAAAACAATGTCACCCGTGTATGTCCCTATTGGATATACACCGCTCAGAACCTTCATAAGGGTAGATTTCCCTGCCCCGTTCTCTCCAACCAGACAGTGGATTTCTCCCCGTTTCACATTGAAGGTTACCTGGTCCAGAGCCTTGACTCCGGGGAATTCCTTGACGATTCCCTTCATTTCAAGAATGAAATCTGACATAATTTCCTCCTGTCTTTTCACTTAACCCAGAAAAAGCAGGGGCGACCTCGTCACCCCTGCCGAGCTGTAGATCTTATTGGATATCGGATTCTTTGATGTAACCACTGTCAATCAGCATGGACTGGAAGTTCTCCTGAGTAACAACCTGTGGCTCGAGAAGGATTGAAGGCACTTTGATCGACCCATTGTCAACTTCTCCGTTAGTCGTGATAGCTTCGCCTTTAGCGATCATTGCAGCTGTTTCGATAGCGGCTTTAGCCAATTCACGTGTATCTTTGAAGATGGTCATTGATTGCTCGCCGATTTTAATGCGCTTGACTGCAGCGATTTCGGAGTCTTGACCAGTGATAACCGGAAGTTTCACGTTAGCAGCCTTGAAGGCTTCTACGATACCGCCTGCAGTGCCATCATTCGGAGCCAGTACGCCAGCGACTTCTTTACCTGCATTGGCAGTAAGAACGTTGGAAGCTCGGTTTTGAGCGTTTGCAGGTACCCAGTTGTCTGTAGCGACTTGTTGGAACTCTGAACCGCCAAGTACGGTGTAAGTACCGTCATCGATTTTAGGTTGGATTACGGACATAGCGCCTTTGAAGAACAGGGAAGCGTTGTTGTCTGTAGGTGCGCCTGCGAACAG
>CAZEHS010000166.1:0-2260 GCA_964511875.1 uncultured Peptostreptococcaceae bacterium | reverse complement strand
AAGGGGAAACTTATGGATTGACAATCTACGGGTCAGGGTAGAAATGCCCCGGCCTCCCGCATTTGGAAAGGATAAGCTTTGGAAACTGCGCTGCAGAACCCTTGAAGGGGTTTTTGCACAGTAATTGTCTGAGCATCCCATCCGGGGTGCTTTTTGTTTTGAAGGGACAAAGGTCGAAATGATTTACCGGAATCGGCTTCACGAAATCAAAATATAATCATCAGGAGGAATTGCAGAATGAGGGGATTGAATTTGAAACGATTGGTCAGCGCGGGTCTTGTACTGGTATTGGCGTTGTCGATGTTGACGGTGGCAGGTTGCGGTCCGAAGCTGGAATCGGATATTGTTCTGGCAACGACCACCAGTACACAGGATACCGGCCTTCTTGATGTCCTTATACCAGCGTTCGAGAAAAAAACCGGTGTAAAGGTAAAAACCGTAGCTGTTGGCTCCGGTGCGGCGATTGATATGGGGATGAAGGGCGACGCTGACGTGCTTCTGGTCCATTCCAGAAGTGCAGAGGACGAATTTGTGGCAAGTGGATTCGGCATCAACCGTAAGGACGTTATGTACAATGAGTTCTTCCTGGTAGGACCGAAAGAGGATCCATCAGGGATATTGGATACTAAGACAGCTGTGGATGCATTCAAGAAAATTGCAGCAGATAAAGCAAAATTCATTTCAAGAGCTGATAAGTCCGGCACCAACTCAAAGGAACTGTCCGTTTGGAAAAAAGCAGAGCTGACTCCTGCCGGGAAAACAGACGAATGGTATGTGGAAGCGGCTCAGGGCATGGGCGCTACTCTGACTATGGCAGATGAGATGAAAGCGTACACACTGGTGGACAGCGGAACCTGGTTCGCCTATATGGATAAGGTCAGCCTGCAGATTGTTTCCCAAGGGGATAAGGCCCTTGCCAATCCTTATGGTGTCATTGAAGTCAATCCGGAAAAATATCCGAATATCCATAACAAGGCTGCCGCTGCTTTCTCGGAGTTCATCACTTCTCCTGAAGGGCAGAAGGTCATCGGAGAGTACATGAAGAACGGGCAGCAGCTGTTCATCCCAAGTGCAGAATAGTTTCACTTAGCTAATGAATGAACAGGCTCCCAGGGATTGAACTCGGGGAGCCTGTTCATTCTATTGATATGCGCTATTTGCCGCCCACGTATTTCATCATCAGATCAAAATCCTCTGCCAATGCCTGCAGATCCTCCTCATGCTCAACCTCGTCCTGCAGAATCTGCAGCACCATGTTGTAGGTCACAAAATCCACATCCCGGGTGACCTCCAAAAGGTTCTTATACACACCGATCGCACATTGTTCACCCTTTATGTTCTGATCGATGATTGCCTTGATAAAGGGATCCTCAGGGGCGTCGTAGCCGCAATTGGTCTTTTCAAGCCACTTGCTGGGATGAAGCAGGGGACTTCCGCCCAATTGAATGATCCGATCTGCGACCATTGTCGCATGCCGCAGCTCATCAGCGGCGTGCTGGATCAATTCAGCAATCACCCCTTCCTTCATGGGACCTCTCACAACTTTAGAACCGATCCAATACTGGTAGTATGCCAGCCATTCGTCCCCATAAGCCCGTTCCAGCAGCCCGACGATCTTGTCGACATCGACGCCTACCAGCTCCATTCCTCTCTTACCCATAGGACCCTCCTCAAAAATTTGTCTTTGGAGTATCCATACCCTGATAACATCATCCTAAACAGAACAGGGGGAGAGATGCAGGGATTATACTTTCCTGTTTAGAGTCACCTCATTTTGGTATAAATGAAGTGCATAAACTAAATTCTGGAGGGTGAAGACATGGCAGAAGTGAAAATTCTTAAAGAGATGGAGATCGGAGAAAAATACAAAGGCCACGATATCGATCTATTCATTGTTTCGAATGATGATGTTGTTGTCATTTCAGAATCATGCTCAGCATGCAAGGATCTTCAGACAGATTTGATGTTTGAAGTGAAAGCCAAGTTCAGTGGGTACAACCATGCCGGAACTGAAGAAAAATACCATAAGCCCATTAAACAGTCACGTGTTTATATCATTTCATAGCCAATCAGCTCACACAAAAAGAACCTTATTCATACTCTAAGGTTCTTTTTCTTTTCGTTGAAAATTGATTGAATTCTCTCGAGTAAAATAAAAAGAAGATTATCGGAAGGAGTTTAGGTTTATGAAGCGAATATTGTATACATTGACAACGGGTTCATAGAGAACCAAAGGATGAGGCGGATTCGGAGGATTGAA
>CAZEHS010000165.1:0-2449 GCA_964511875.1 uncultured Peptostreptococcaceae bacterium | reverse complement strand
GTTCAACTATCTGGACAACAAGACGCTGATTGAAGCCCAGAAGCATCCGGAAAAACACCGGGACCTGATTGTCCGGGTAGCGGGCTACAGCGCATTCTTCGTGGAGCTGTGCAAGGATGTGCAGGATGAAATCATCAGCAGAACCATGCTGACAAAATTGTAAGAACCGGGCTTTGGGGAGAGCCGCGACCGCGGCCTTCCCTGACAGACCGGGCCAACACGATGAGTGAAAGGGAGATGAATCGCTATGAGCAATCTGAAAGCAGGGGCACTGGAAAGAAAGGCATTCATTTCCAATATTCAGAAATACAACATGTACGACGGCCCCGGTGTCAGGACCCTTGTTTTCTTCAAAGGATGCCCCCTCAGGTGCAAATGGTGTTCAAATCCCGAAACCCTGGAACGGAAATATCAGATCATGTACAAACGGAATTCCTGTGTGGACTGCGGTGCCTGCATTACAGCATGCCCTGTGGGAATACACAGCTTCTCGAAGGAAACCTCAGAGCATGTGATCAACCGCGCTATCAACTGCATAGGCTGCCGTAAGTGTGAGGGGGCCTGCAGGACCTTTGCCTTATCCATATCCGGTGAAATCAAGAGGATTTCAGAGCTGTTGGAGATTATTGAAGAAGACCGGATGTTCTATGAGCTTTCCGGCGGCGGTCTGACGGTAGGCGGCGGCGATCCCCTGTTGCAGCACGATGCGGTGGCGAATCTGCTGATGGCCTGCAAGCAGTCGGGAATCAATACAGCCATGGAAACCTCCGGCTATGCACGGCTTGAGCACCTGCTCCAGGTCAGTCCGTTCACCGACCTGTTCCTTTTCGATCTGAAGCATATCGATTCTGACCGGCACTACGAACTGACGGGGGTGCGGAACGAACAGATTCTGAAAAACCTCAGTGAGCTGCTGAAGCGTCGGTACAACGTGAAGGTGCGGATGCCCATGCTGAAGGGCGTCAACGACAATCAAAAGGATATCGAAGGGGTGGTCAGCTTCCTGATGCCTTTCAAGGATCATAAGAATTTTAAAGGGATCGATCTGCTTCCTTACCATAAGTTCGGTGTCAACAAGTATAAACAGCTGGGAAGGGAATATCCCCTGGACGGATATCCGGACCCCTCCCTGAGCAGTGAAGACCTTCATAAAATTGAGGGCTGGATCAAAAAATACGATTTCCCGGTTGTCATCATCAATCATTAGGGACGACTGCGGCAGAAAGGATTAAAAGGTGATTCCCATGGGAGCATTCAGCGAAAAAGGAATAGAACGGATCATCCAGGAATCGGTGCCCGGTAAACAGGTTACCCTCGCCCATGTGATTGCTTCCCCCATGAAGGACATCTACGAATGCCTGGGGATCAGTGAAAAAGGGGCAATCGGCATACTGACGCTGTCCCCCTACGAAACCGCCATCATCGCTGCGGATATTGCAACAAAGGCCGCCAATGTTGAAATCGGTTTTCTGGATCGCTTCACCGGATCCCTTATCCTCACCGGCGATGTGCAGAGCGTTGAAACGGCACTGAGTACGGTAACGGCAATGCTGAAGGATATGCTGGGCTTTGAAACCAGCCCCATTACAAAAACGTGAAGGAGAAGCGGGTCATGCTGATCGGGCCGACGGGCTCGGGTAAAACCGCCCTGGCCAACGCCCTGAATGGCTCTGAGGGCCCCCTCCGAAAAACACAGACCATCACCTATGGAAACAAGACCATTGATGTTCCAGGTTCCTATATAGAAAACACAGAGATGTACAAGCACATCATTGCAACGGCTCAGCACGCATCACATATTCTGGTCCTCATCGATCAGTCCCAATGCACCGAGGTCTACTCCCCGGGATTCGCAAAGGCTTTTAGGATTCCCGTCATCGGCGTCATCACAAAGTGCGAATTAATGGAAGAAAATCTGGAGGCCTGTATCCGCCAGCTGAAAAAGATCGGCGTCTTGGAACCTTATTTTCAGATCAGCGTTAAAACGGGAAAAGACCTGGAGGCTCTAAAAGGGCATTTGTTTGATCATAAGTAAGGGGGGAGCAGAGTGAAGTTCATCACGGAAGAAGATTTAAGGGACCAATACAAAAGAGAACCCTTTACTGAATACAAGCTTGAACCGGGTACCCGGATCACACCCGGAGCCAGACAGTTCCTGATGGACCGTGGAATCCATGGTTTCGAGGAGGGACTCCCCCCAAAAAAAACGATAGACACAGAAAAGTTGGAGCCGGTGACCTTGGAACAGGAACCGTCCTGCCTTGGAAGATGGCTTTATCGTCGGATGAAGGTAGTTGAGGCTGAGTTCCTGGCGGCCGCTCAAGAGCTTCTGAGCCGTGATGTGCTGCTTGCCCAGAAGCTCATCGGCTTGGGAGAGTGTGCCGCTGCCGTTGCAGACTCCGGGCTAGGAGAGAACCCCTGCAATACCGGGTGTATGCAGGAATGCACA
>CAZEHS010000164.1:0-2689 GCA_964511875.1 uncultured Peptostreptococcaceae bacterium | reverse complement strand
TATTGGGCATCACCATGCCGCTTAAGAAACGGCCGAATACCTGAATACGATCTTTGGTAGATAAGGTTGTGTTCATAATGTCTCCTTGTGATAGTTCAGTGTTTTCTCTCCATCACCCTCCGGGAGGGGGATGTCACGCAGTGACAGGGGGAGACGCAGCGCGTGCGCCCTCCGGGACTCCTTCCGGCAGCTTCGCTGCCACCTTCCTCCCAGAGGAAGGTGGAGCATAGTCAACGTTCTTTATTTAATCATTTTCTCTATTCGTCCAGCTCCATCGATTGACGACGGATCATCTGTTTTAGTATTTTTTCCAGCTGCCTGCGGATATCAGGAGCCTGACCGCTAAGAAGCGTATCCGTCCACTGAGGATTCTCGACCAGGTTTCGGCTGACTTCGCCGAAAACGGCTCTCATGGATTCAGACATCTTGTCTGGAGCGATCATGACGACGCAGTAGCGAAGCTTTTCAGGAAGATCACTGGCTTCATCATTTTCCTTGGTCAGCAGAACAATGGATAGGATCGGCTTTTTGATATCCAGCGATCTGCAATGAAGCAGCAGCCCCCGACCCTGATCAAATACTGTTGTACCTGCTGCTTCCCTGTCCTGAAGAGCCCTTGCAATGCTTTCCTGCTCACTTTCCGGATATAAGGCCTGTACTGTTTTCCGTATCAGATCCTGCTTCGAGCTGACATGGCGGTTCAGTATCGTAAAGCCTCCTGCAAGAACTCTTACAGATTCAGTCAATTGTCCCAGCGCTTCAACGCTTCCTGCAAAATCATCAATCCCGAAACGCTCCTGTCGCTTTCCTGAAACGGTTGCTGCAAGCGCTTTCATGACCCTGCTGATTTTTTCCATATCCTGTTCCAGGAGAAGGGGACTGACAACAGCTACCGGTCGTTCCAAGCCCTGCACTGGTACGGTTGAGATGACGAAATCCACGTCCTCATGGCTGCGGAGATAGTCGTCCAGATTGATTACAGACCTGGATTCAACAATGCGAATCGTTTCATAATGCTTTCGGATCCGCGCTTCCAGCAATTTCGAGGACCCGATTCCCGTACTGCAGACAATCACAACCCGGAAAACCCGGTGGACACTGAGTGTCTGCTCTTCCAGAGCGGCACCGAAATGCATCGCCAGATAACCGATTTCATCCTCCGGAACGGATACCCCTACCTTGTCTTCAATTACCCTGACACTTCGGGCAGTCATTTCGTAATAATCCGTATAGCGGGTTTTTATTTCCTCAAGAAGAGGATTCTGTATCTCAAGTCCCAATTGGATCCGAGCCAGGGCAGGTCCCAAATGATTAACCAGCCCGATCAGCAACCGGTTGTTATTCTGCAGAAGATAACCGGTATCCTGTTCCACTTTTCGGATCAGTTCATTGGCCAGGTGGATGATCCGATAATCGTTCACATGGATCTTACCTGTGCCTGTCAGTGTATTTCCGTATTTCACGCCCTTCAGGTGCATGGTGATATAGCCGGTTTCATCCTCAGGGATGTGTATATCGAAGATCTTACCCGTTTCGATGACAATGGCACGTGCGATGTCATATTCTTTGGATTCACGGAGTTCTTCCAGGATTTTCGGATCAAAGGTGATCCTTTCCCCGTTCATAAGCCGCTTCACAGCCAGGGCCATATGCACAACCAGTCCCACATAGGAATTATCTGCAATCGGGTAGTTTTTAAGTGCCTCCGTTTTTCCGATGGCCTCTTCAATGCCTTCCAGAATATTGTCCCCGATCGTGTTCAGAAGGCGGTTGCGCACTGCGCTCATAGCCAGCCGCGGGACGGTCCCCTGGTATTTCCGTCTGATGATGTCCAGCAGCTCTGCCCGGGTGAAGTGTTCAAATATCAGATGGGATATGGCCGTACGGAAGTGTTTCTCATCACCCTCGATTTCAATGCCGTAACCGGGTTTTCGGATCAATCTGAGATTCCATCCGTTCACAATGGGTTCAATCTTATCCAGATCATTGCTGATAGTCCCTTCAGACACATTCAGAGCAGATGTGAAGCAGTAGAGCTTCAGAGGCTCCGAAGCGTTCAGTAATTCGACCAGCAGGTAGGCCTGTCTTTCCCGGGGGCTGTATTCCCCAACCGTTTCCTGAAGCTTCAATTCTTCCCGGATGATCTGCATTCCGGCAGGATCCAGATCCAGCAGGATTCCCTGACCCGGTTTGCTCAGAAGGTGCACCTTCCGCTCTGCAAGCCAGACTTCTATCCCTTTCAGTTCACGGATGATTGTACGTGTACTGACCTCAAGCTGCTCCGCAATCCTTGAAATTGGAGTGAAGCCTTCTGTTTCGGTGAGGATCCCTATGATTTTTTGCGATCTGCCCGTCAAATCATTCATGAACATGCACCTGCCGGTTAATGACATATGTTTGGTATATAATAATTATACATACCCTGGAATCATTAATATACAGCAAGATACGGGTTCCATGTCCGAACACGATAGTGACATTTCTGAGGATTGAATGAAAGTGCAACAGTGGGCTTTCGCCCACTGTCTGTTTTTTCTATGCAGATTTTGACTTGGCCAACCGGATTACCAATTCATCGTAAATCGGATTATTTATAAAATCCTTGATGCTGATATGCTCTGCCTTCGGTACCCGTGCCCTGGCCCTTGCCGTCAGGTTTTCATGGCTGATGACCAGATCCGCATCCATG
>CAZEHS010000163.1:0-3051 GCA_964511875.1 uncultured Peptostreptococcaceae bacterium | reverse complement strand
ACCCACCCAAACCCATGAGAGGAAGTGTACCATGCAAAAATTAATCATTACAGCAGCCCTGACGGGCGCAGAGGTAACAAAAGCACAGCAGCCGAACCTGCCGGTAACGCCTGATGAAATTGCCCAGGCGGCCTTTGAGTGTTGGGAAGCGGGGGCGTCGATTGTTCATGTCCATGCTCGGGATGCAGAAGGCAATCCGACTCAGGACTATGCCGTGTATAAGGAAATCAAGGAAAAAATCGAAGCCCGGTGTAACATCATCGTGCAGCCTTCAACGGGCGGTGCGGTATGGCATACGGCAGATCAGCGGCTTCAGCCGGTGGATCTGAAACCGGAAATGGCTACCCTCAGTGCCGGGACCTGCAATTTCGGCCCCGATGTCTTCATGAACACTGAAGAGAACATGGAAAAATTCGCAGCCAAGATGAAAGAAAACGGTGTTAAACCTGAAATTGAAGTATTTGAGCGGGGCATGATCGCCAATGCCCTCATGCTGGCGAAAAAAGGTCTCCTTTCTCACCCCATCCACTTCGATTTCGTACTCGGCGTTCCCGGCGCATGCCCTGGCACACCGGAGGATCTCATGCATATGATCCAGTGCATCCCTCAGGGTAGCACCTGGACAGTGGCTGGGATCGGTCGCAGTGAAACACCCCTGGCTGTCATGGCCATCGTCCTGGGCGGCAACGTACGTGTCGGTTTTGAGGACAATGTCTGGTACAGCAAGGGTGTGCTGGCAAAGAGCAATGCTGAGCTTGTGGAACGGATCGTGCGGATGGCGAAGGAAGTAGGCCGTGAAGTGGCTACGCCAGATGAGGCGAGAGGGATTTTAGGGATTGTAAAATAACAAAAATGACAAAACCAGCCGAATAAAAGGCTGGTTTTGTTTTGAGGAATTATTTCCCCTCCGGGACTCCTTCTGTTAAGCAGACCGCCCGAATCTGTGATTCGTCGCGGGTCGCTTATGCCTAAAGTGACACATGTGATACAAATCTTTGATTTGTTGATCACATGTAGTCGCTGTGGCCAGCTTCGCTGCCACCTCCCTCTGGAGGGGGATGTCACGAAGTGACAGGGGGAGTCGCAGCGCGGCTATTCACCAAGGTGACGTTTCAATCACCGGATACCTTTCCTCGAAATATGCACGTGACATATTGAAATACGCGTCCACCGCTTCTGTCAAAGGTGCGCCGTTCTTCATTCTCCGGATAGCAGCAGCGGGGTCCGATTCAACCCACTGGCCGTTCATCTGCATTTCGACCCAGGTATGAAGAGGGTCATCTGAGTTCGATACGATCCGCGCGGGGATTTGGGTTGCCCGGAGAAGTGCTGTGTATATCACAGCGATATCTTCCTCGGTGCCTGATTTGTTCATGTAAACTTTAGACGCTGTATCTGGATCCTTTTGTTTAGTCTCCAGTGATATGGTTTCAACAACCCAGGAGAAAAGCTGCTTAGCCTTCATATAATCGCCATACGTCTTGTAAGTCAATAAGCTGCTCTGGCTGGTGATGTAATCATTCTCTGAATCGATCAGAATGCTGGGAATCATCCAACGGGTTTCCTGAGGTGATGTGTTTACCACGCTGACTTGAATGATCCTGTCCTGAGGTTTCTGTTCATCCGAGGATGCATAGATGGTCAGATCGTGCTTTCCAAGGCCGAAGGGCGTATAGACATTGGCAATAAAAGCTCTGTCTACAACTGGTATCCTCTGGGTCAGTGATTCTCCGCCGCGATTGGTAGCAACATAAATCCATTTGATACCACGTTCTGCAACGGTTCCTGACAGGGTAAGCTGGCCTTGAATCTCCATATTGCTGTACAGGGGCTCGGTCAGCGTAACGCCGTTCTCAATGAAAGCGGGAGCCTCGATGTAATGTTCCTGCTGGACATCCACTACCATGTCTCCGAAACGAAGGGATCGTGCGATGCCGGTGATTTGACGGATCACAGCCTGTTCATCCGTGGCTGTGCTGATCCACCCCTGGAAAATATTGATGGCCTTGTCCCGTTTAAACACAAAAAGGATCATCTGACCTGGAGCACCATCCTTATCATAATAAAAGGAAGCAGTCAGCCCTTCCAGACCATTGACATGAAGTGGGGAGACCTGATTCTGGAAAAGTGTGACGCCGGCGGCTTTACCGGCTTCGTCAGCCAGCTGGAGTAGCAGCTCTGAATCGGACTGTTTTCCCAGTGGACGGGTTAGAAAGGTTATTTGATAGTCTTCGTAATCGGTGCTTTCACCAAACCGATATGGTGACCCGGGAAGCCGGGCCCATGTTTTGGGAACTGAAAACTGCAGATCGAATTCCTTCACAGTAATGGGGACATAGTACTCTCCATCCACCAGCTGAGGATTATCCTTGTTTTTCTGATAATCGATGGCCACGACTCCATCCTTGGGATAACTGACATCCATATCAAAAGAACTGAAAAGCATAGCAGCAGGGGCGTAAAGGGTTTCATTGATCAGAAGGGGCCCCTGTGATTTGGAGAGGGGCTTTCCATTTCGGCTGAGTGCAAGTGTTTCTGTATTTATCTTGAGAAATCGATTATTATGGTAAGCAGTGATGGTATTGCTGTCAGGATAACTCTCCACGGATATTCCCAGAAGCTCCATTGATTCAATGAAGGGAAGGTATAGCCTTCCTTCAATCATTACTGGCTCTGGCTTTGGTGTGAAAGGCTTATCTTCAAGGAGCAGCACCGGGGTCTGAGTGGAGTCCAGAAGCGGCTCAGGAACCGTAGTGTTCTTGGTCGGCAAGGAGCAGCCGGAGAGAAGCACAACCAGCAGAATTCCCAACAGGCAGATGAAATTAAGTCTTGAGTTCATATATTCCTCCGGAAGGATGTTCAATACTCTTATAATACCCTTTGTTACATTGGCTTTCAAGGGAGGGTGTTTTTCCAAAAAAACCGTTGCCCAACAATTAGAAACATGATACAATATAGAGGTTATTCGAGGATGCAAAACCATCCAATTCAGAAGTTGCAACGAAAGAGGTGAAATCATGAAAAGCGGAATCCACCCAAAATATGAGGCGG
>CAZEHS010000162.1:0-3174 GCA_964511875.1 uncultured Peptostreptococcaceae bacterium | reverse complement strand
GCAGATGCAACGCCTGTGATGTTACCAGTTCCTACACGGCCGCCCAGAGCCATACAGAAACCTTGAAATGATGATACGCCGGTATCTGAAGATTTACCGCCGAACAATTGACTGACCATGTCTTTAATGAGACGTACTTGTGGAAACTTCATAAGAACGGAGAAATAAATACCTGCGGCCAGACAGCCATAAATCATGATTTGAGACCAGAAAAAATTGTCCGTTGCTGCTGATAGATCGAGCAAATTCATAGAAACCCTCCCATTATTTTTTTTCCTCGAAAATAATCCGTCCATGTCGGACAGACCCCTCAAGGTGAATTGATTGTAACATATACGTAATATCTATGTCAAATACTTGTAAAATATTTCCGGAAACGTTTTCCTGGTATGCTCTGATAAATTTGAAATACAAATTCACATTTATCCATTAGTTCATAATGTGATTATCAATATCATAGTCAAATATGAAGGTTGTCAATTATGTCTTTATATGTAATTAATGGTTTGTAAATCCTTTCGAATGTCCATTCTGGTTTCTTCAGCTCACAAAGCGCCTCTGTATATTTCTGAACCCTTTGTGATGACTGCGTAGTACTGACAGGTTCACCTGGAGCCCTCTGTTCGCCGAACGAATAAATATTTAGCACGGTTTGCGAGTCCGATTGTACGTAACCGAATACACTTGTTTTTAAATAGTTTGAAAATTTTTATTTTAAGCAATTAATATACCTTTAATTAATGAAATATTTGGTTATATCAGTGTCTATCGCGATGATTTACAGTTCTAATACACATGAATTGTTACAAAATAATGTAATAAGTACTTTTCAAAATGCATACCCGCTGCATAAACAACAGTTTATTCACGCCGGTCAAACTGTCCCGAAAAATTTCCGTGACATCTGATCCAAAAACTCCTGCGTATGCACCTGGGTGTGGCGTCTGGCATCTTCAGGGTTCCGGTCCCGGATGGACTGGGCAATGTCACTCAATGAGCGGCTGAACCAGTCAAAATCAGTAATGACATAGTGGATGGATTGCAGAAACCGGGCAGTCCTGGTGTTGAGCACATCCAGGATTTCAATGAGCATTTCATTTTTGGAGGCCTGTCTTATCAGCTGATGAAACCGCTGGTCATCCTCAATGCAAAGCTTGTAATCCTCCACAATGTCGTAGCCGGTGAATCTGTCAATTATTTTGAAGAGTTCTTCGATTTCCTGGGTAGAAGCGCGTTTGGCCGCCAGCTCTGCCGCAAGTCCTTCCAGATCCTTCTTCACTTCATATGCGTCTTTTGCCGATTGAATGTTGATCTGCGTGACATAGGTTCCGATTCTGGGCTTCATTTCAACCAGACCTATCTGCGACAGCATGATCAGAGCTTCCCGCACAGGGGTGCGGCTGACTCCGAACTCATTCATCAGCTCCCTTTCGACGATCACCGTGCCGGGCTTCAGCTCCAGCACGATGATCCGCCTTTTCAATTCTTCAAAAATCTTATTGTTCGTCAGTTTCACCGGAATCATCCTTCGTTTTTTTGATTACTTCATTATAACAGGATAATCAGGCACGGCGTAAATGGTTTTTATAAGAGGCTTTGGTAACGATTCTGCACTGCAGCCTTTTACCATCGTGCTTGTCATTGCGAGGAGCGAAGCAACGCGGCAATCTCTCCCTTTGCTTTTGTACGACCTTCATTCAGATCATCAGCACAGGGAGAGATTGCCGCACTTCGTTCGCAATGACAAGCATTGAATTATTTGAATCTTCGTAAACCTTCCCACTGCAGATCCCTCTGTTGTTCAATCACACACAGGTCTTCTTCCTTTAAATGTCTGAACCTTCCCTGGCGTTTTATATGATCCCTGATTGAGCTGAAGGTTTCGATTTTCTTATTGAGGACGAACTCTCCGCCGCAGAATTCCATCAGAGGCCACAAGCCCGTATCCACTACTTCCTTGCCAAGGGAGATGGTGATATCCGTTTCGGTGCCCCACCCGGTCGGACATGGACAATAGACATGAATATAAGAAGGTCCCTCTGAGTCCTTGGCCCGCTGCACTTTTGCGAGGAAGTCTTCCGGGTAGCCGATACTGGCTGTGGCAGCATAGCTCACTCCATGAGCGGCAACGATTTCGAACATGTTCTTTTTCTGTGAGATATTGCCCCCGATGACACTTCCAGCCGGTGTCGTGGTAGTGGAGGCGCCGAATGGGGTAAGACCGCTCTTCTGGATTCCGGTGTTCATGTAGGCTTCATTATCCGTGCAGATATAGACGAACTTCTCGCCCCGGTCAATGGCTCCGGAAAGGGCCTGTATTCCTATATCCGCCGTCCCCCCGTCTCCTGCGAAGGCTACAGAAAGGGGCTTTATCTTACCCAGGGCACGAAGGCCCGCTTCAACCCCGGTCGCTACCGCCGCTGTAGCGGCGAATGGCGTGATGATGGCATTGTTCTTGAACGCCATATTCGGGTAGATGAAGGATACCGCTGACATACACCCAGCTGGCAGCGACAGGTAGGCCTCATCCCCCAGGACCTTCAGGGCTAGACGGAGAGCAAGGCTCTCGCCGCAGCCCCCACAGGCCTTATGACCGTAAAAATACTCTTCCGGGGTGATATTCCGTGCATTCAGTTTGCTCATCGGGTGCACCTCACATTATGGAACTGGACCATGGGCTGATCCGTTTCTGCCATCAGGGACTCGAACATATTCCGTATCTCATCCTTTGGAATATCCCTACCGCCGAGGCCGCCGATGAAGTTGCGGGTTTTAGCGAAGACCCCTTCCTGCATCAAGGCTGAGTTGACATGGGTGAAAATCGTGCCTTCATAACCGAATGAGATGTCTTTTTCCAGCACGCCGATGGCTTTTGCATTGCTGCAGGCTTCAGAGAGCTGCTTGATCGGAAAAGGCCGGATCATACGCAGTTTTACAAGGCCTACCCGATGTCCCTCCGAACGGAGTGCATCCACGACGTCCCGGGCTGTTCCCGATACGCTGCCCAGGGTTATAAGCAGATACTCTGCATCCTCGCTCAGGTACCCTTCCACAGCGCCCCCATAGGTACGGCCGAAATGCCGGCCGAACTCTTCGTCAATTCGTGCAAATGCCGATTCTGCCGCCATCATATCCTGATGCTGCTTGATCTTGAACTCCATATTGTGGGCGTTC
>CAZEHS010000161.1:0-3195 GCA_964511875.1 uncultured Peptostreptococcaceae bacterium | reverse complement strand
TCCATCGTTCTCGGTGCCTGGCACACCGCGGGGTATCCGCCGAAATCTTCGATAAACCCGTCCTCGTCACCCCAATGGGGTCTGGCGCTTCAATTCAGTTGTCTCGTTCAGCATTCATTTCCTCCTTCGATTTTTTTGTGACTTGTCTTCTGCTTATAATGCTCTTTCAGTATACCATACTTTGGAGATTAAATAAATTAAGATACCCCGGTGCTGTCATTGTCAGCCATGACAGGATTGCACCGGGGCATTGATATTCAGTGATTTGAATGCAGTTTACTCCTCCAGGCGCAGATCCATCTCCCGTTCCATACCGGTAACGCCGGACCGGATGAACTCCGCTACTCCGTATGGTCTGAGGAGCTCCAGGAAGCCCATTATCTTCTTATCGTCACCGGTCAATTCAACAGTCAGGGTCTTTGGCGCTACTTCCACTATCTTGGCCCTGAAAATCGTTACGATTTCCAGGATTTCTGACCGTTTATTGGGTTCTGCCTTAACCTTGATCAGTACAAGCTCACGAAGAACAGCATTCTCCATCCCAAGTTCGGTGATCTTGATGGTGTCGATCAGCTTGTTCAGCTGTTTCTTTATTTGTTCCAGAATTGCATCATCACCATTGACGATGATGGTCATGCGGGACACATCGGGGTTCTCGGTCATCCCTACAGAAAGGGATTCTATGTTGTAGCCACGGCGGCTGAAAAGTCCTGCAATTCGGCTCAGGACGCCGGCATGGTTAACTACCAGTAAGGAAAGGATTTGTCTTTTCATGGGTGGCCTCCTATAGTGTAGACGCTTCGGGATCGATCATGCATTCCAACAGGTAAGGAACATTGCTGTTCAGCGCTTCCAAAAGCGCTTGGGGAAGATCCTCTTCCCGCTCCACCCGTTTACCCTGCAGACCGAAAGCCTTAGCAATCATCACAAAATCCGGACAGTTTTCCATGAATACGCCGAACTGCCGCCCTCGGCCATAAGTGTTGTCCTGCAGCTCGCGCACCATGCCCAGCCGACGGTTGTTAAGTAGCAGGATGACAATCGGATAGCCGGATTCTGCTATTGTACCGAGTTCACCCAGGAGCATCAGGAGCCCGCCGTCACCAGTGACAGCAATCACCTGCGTTTCCGGACTTGCCAGCTTGGCGCCGAGGGAAGCTGAAACTCCGTATCCCATGGTTCCCAATCCGCCGGAGGTCATGAACCTTCTTTTACCGCTTACCTGATAATGCCTGGCGGTCCATATCTGGTTCTGGCCGACGTCTGCCACGAGTATGGCATCCGGATCCGCCATTTCTGAAAGAAGCCCGATGGCATAGCCAGGATGGATATAATTCTCCCGATCCGCCTTGGCAAGCCGTACCGGTTCTTTGTAAGTGTCTATTTCCTTAAGCCATTCCACAGTGTCGAGCCGTTCAGCGCATTCATCCAATTTGCATAGAATGTTCTTGGCGTCCCCGACGACCGGAATCTGATGGTTGACGATCTTGCCGATTTCAGCCGGATCGATGTCCACGTGGATGATGTCCGCCTTGGCACACAGGGCTGCGAAATTGCGGGCCGCCCTGTCAGAAAGACGTGCACCGATGACCATGATCACGTCCGCACGGCTCAGGATCTTCGTGGTATATTCATGTCCGTGGGTACCGACCAGTCCTGCAAAATAGGGTGAATCCATGGGGAATGCCCCCATGCCCATAAGTGTGTTCACAACGGGAATTCCTGCTTTTTCAGCATAGCTTTTCAGCTCTGCTTCCGCATTGGAACGCAGCACGCCGCCTCCTGCAAAAATAACGGGACGCTTGGCACTTTTCATCCGCTGAATGATCCGTTTCATCTGGCCCGCATGGCCGTTCGTAGTGGGTTTATAGCCTTGGATGTCAACTTTTTCCGGGTATTCGAATGTGATGTGCTCTTGCTGCACATCCACAGGGATATCAATCAATACGGGACCTGGTCGTCCGGTGGAAGCGATGAAGAAAGCTTCACTGAGTATCCGGGGCAGATCTTCGGCCCGTTTCAGAAGATAATTGTGTTTGGTGAAGGGTTCTGTTGCTCCGGTGATATCCGCCTCCTGGAACACATCCTTTCCAATGTGGTCGGATTTGACCTGTCCTGTGATGATCACAATGGGGATGGAATCCATGTAAGCGGTTGCTATTCCAGTAATCAGGTTTGTTGCTCCCGGTCCTGATGTGGACAGGCAGACCCCGGTACGGTTCGATGCACGGGCATAACCGCTTGCCATATGGGCAGCCGACTGCTCGTTCCGGACAAGTACGTGCTTTACAGATGAGGTGCGTAGAGCTTCATACACTGGAAGGATCGCTCCTCCCGGGTAACCGAAAACCGTGGTGACCCCTTCCCTTTCCAGACATTTTACAATGGCTTCTGAAACTTTCATTTACAACAACTCCTTTATCGGCCGATGTTCGCGGCCTTTTTTCCACGTTCAGGGCATTGTAAGCCCGACGGGTATTAAAATTGATTCTACCAGAGGAATTGTGCGATGTCAAAATATTTAGACAATTTAACGAAAATCAGTGGGCGCTGTGTAGTGCTTCCATTGTTTTAAGAACAGCATCCAGCAATTTTAAATCACAAAAATCAAGACCGCCGGACTCCCATTACTAAGATTCCGGCGGTTGGATACGATAGCTTTCAATCCGTGTTATCGATCATATGGCTTACATCGCCTTTCATCCGTGCCATCTATGGCAAAAGGTTTTCTCTTATATCCTCTCCTCAATCAGCTCCACCAACTCAGTGGCATAAGCCTTTAGCTGTTCTTGATCCTTACCTTCAAGCATGACCCGCACCAGGGGCTCCGTGCCGGAAGGGCGGATCAGTACACGGCCTTCGCCCTTCATTGCGGCTTCAATCTCCTGGATTCGGCCGGATATCACCGGATCCTCCAGGTAGCTGTTCTTATTCCCGTTCTTGATTTTTGCATTGAGCAGAATCTGGGGATATTGGTTCATCACATCAGCCAGCTCCGAAAGGGGCTTGCCTGTTTTCTTGATGATGGTTGCCAGCTGGAGTGCTGAAAGGATGCCATCCCCAGTGGTGTTATGGTTCAGGAAGATGATGTGTCCGCTTTGTTCGCCGCCAAGCGAATACCCATGCTCCCGCATCGCCTCCAGTACATATCGGTCGCCGACTTTGGGTGTGAAGGTCCTGATCCCATTTTCCTTT
>CAZEHS010000160.1:0-3302 GCA_964511875.1 uncultured Peptostreptococcaceae bacterium | reverse complement strand
ATTTATATCAGCATTCTGGATTCTTCTGCCGACAGGCAGAAGGCTCTGGAAGGGTTGAACAGTGCCAAAGGGTTCATCCGTAAGGCAATAGGGACTGAGCTGAAGCTGCATTATACACCAGAACCACTGTTCAAGGTGGATGAGTCCATTGAAAACAGCATGTATATGAATAAGCTGATCAGTTCCGTGACTCCACATGAGCCTAAGGCGGAGGAAGATGATGAATCTGCAAGCGATTCAGAAGATAAAGAGGACGCTTGACAGCTACAATAGTTTTGTGATACTTCCACACATCATGCCGGATGGGGATACGATCGGTTCAGCGGTTGCCTTCGCTCAATTCCTGCACCAGGTAGGAAAAAAAGCAGTCATCCTTGCGGAAGACTCTGTTCCGTCGAACCTGAGACTGATTCCCCGTACTCTGTTTGTGGAGATGGAAGAATTCACCGAGCCGGAAGAAGAATATGCTGTTATTGCGGTTGACTGCAGTGACATGGGGAGACTGGGGAGCCGTATGGCCCTGTTGACCAACCGTTCCCTTTTGGCCGTAATTGACCATCATCAGACCAACACTTTTTTCGGCGATATCAATTACGTGGACGAGCATGCCAGTTCGACCGGTGAGATCATTTTCGAGCTGGCAGGCGAGTTCGGATTTCCGCTGGATAAGGTTTCGGCAACTGCGCTGTACATTGCATTATCGACAGATACAGGCGGTTTCCGTTATGACAATACGACTCCGAAAACCCTGCAGATTGCCTCGGATCTCATGTCCATGGGGATTGATACCAAGGCTGTCAACACGGACCTCTATCAGAATCAGCCCCTGAACAAGGTGATGCTTCTGATGCATGCATTGCAACACCTTCGCTTGGCTGCTCAGAACCGGGTCGCCCTAGTGCCAGTTACAACCGATATGATGACGAAACACCGTGCCATTTATGAGGATACGGACGGCATATCTGAATATATCCGCAGCATTCAAGGCGTTGAAGTAGTAGCTCTGTTCAAGGAGCTGGGTGAAGGTCTCATTAAGGTGAGCATGCGATCCAAATACGACTTTGATGTCAGCATCCTATCTGCCCGTTATGGCGGAGGTGGTCATAAGAATGCTGCCGGATGCACCCTTGAGATGACTATCGATCAGGCAATGAGTGAATTTGAAAAAGCCATATTGGAGCAATTAGTGCAATGAATGGAATTCTAAACTTCTTAAAGCCGCCGGGGATGACTTCTCACGACGCAGTAGCAGTGGTCAGACGGGTTTTATGGACTAAAAAAGTGGGGCACACCGGCACTCTGGATCCACAGGCGGCCGGTGTTCTTCCTATATGTGTAGGACAGGCCACTCGGATTGTTGAAATGCTCCAGGAGGATCGCAAGACGTATCGGGCAGAGCTGACTCTGGGAGTTACCACTGATACCCAGGACCGTTGGGGAACCGTACTCGCTGAGAAAACCGTATCAGTCACTGAGGAACAGCTCACAGATGCTTTCGGCCGATTCACAGGTGAGATACTTCAAGTCCCTCCTATGTTCTCAGCACTGAAAGTAGATGGACAGAAGCTTTGTGATTTGGCTCGGCAGGGCATTACGATAGAACGGAATGCTCGGCTCCAGATCATTCACACCATTCGTCTGATTAGATTTGATGGACGAAAAGCCCTCTTCGATGTGGTTTGCTCTAAGGGTACATATGTCCGAACCCTTTGCAACGATGTCGGAGACTTTCTGGGTTGTGGTGGGACCATGAGCTTCCTTCTCAGGACAGCTACCGGTGCTTTTGATATACGGAACAGTATCACCCTGGAGGAACTGAAAGCAAGTGAGTCCTCTGAAGAGGCTTCCAAGTGGCTTGTAAGTATTGATGATGCATTTTCAGGGATACCTAAGCTGTTTCTGAATGAAGAATGGGTTAAAATGATCCGAAATGGGGTAGAAGCAAACTTTGCCCGATTTCTTAAAACCGGGTATCCGGAGGATACTTTGGTTCTGCTCTATGCCGGCGATCAGTTCGCAGCAATCGGGCAGTATACCAAGAATGCCCACAGCCTGATGGTTGTCAGGCATTTCCTGTAGCAGGTGACCTATGAAAGTGATTCGCTCGTTGACAGAACTTCGAAAAAATCTGAATCCCATGCCGAGTGGTGTAGCTATCGGAACATTTGATGGCCTGCATATCGGACACCAACAGGTCATAAAAGCCCTGGTGGATACCTGTGTAGAAAAAAGCCTCCGCAGTGTGGTCTATACCTTTGCCAATCACCCCCGGGAATTCACCGATAAGGATGCATTGCCTAACCGGATTCTGACGGTCGATGAAAAAATCGATCTTTTTGACGGCATGGGAATCGACCTTCTTATAATGGTGGAATTCGATAGGGATCATATGGAAATCGAAGCGGAAACATTCGTATCGGAAATCCTGTTAAAGTTATTGAACACCAAGTATCTGGTTGCAGGATACAATTTTCACTTTGGACTGGGTGCCCGAGGAGATTCGGAACTATTGAGCCGAATGGGGGAGATAAATGGGTTCGAGGTGACGGTTGTGGCGCCCTTCGAGTTAGACGGCGTTCCGGTCAGCAGCACACGAATCCGTGATCTTCTGAAGGACGGTGACATTGAGGCGGTAAACCGGTTATTAGGCCGCCATCATACCGTATCTGGACAGGTCGTCCATGGAAAGAAACGAGGAACAGTTCTGGGATTTCCAACCGCGAATCTTGCTGTCAGTCACAACATGACCTTGATTCGACCCGGAGTCTATGTGACCCGTACCTGGATCGGTAAAGATCATCATAAGAGTGTCAGCAATGTCGGTTACAATCCAACCTTCAGTCAGACGGAGTTCACGCTTGAAACCTTTATTCTGGATTATCATGCGGATCTTTACCATCACTACATCACAGTCGAATTCCTTCACCGTATGCGCGATGAAATCAAATTCGATTCCAAAGAGGCCTTAATGGATCAAATTGCAAGGGATGTACAAGACGCACGCCAGTATTTCAAACAGTCCCACAAAGAACCTGTCCCAAGAAAACCGCATCAGTGAAACAGACAGTTCTTAGCCACAGATAAGATCCTTCACCACGGATAACACGGATTTACACGGATTAAAAAATATTGTATATGCCTTCATCCGTGTAAATCTGTGTTATCCGTGGCAAAAGAAGTTTAGCATTTCTATCGATTAAAATTTACACGACTGTTGTTATGTGATACAATTTTACGGTAGAACCTTGGGCTGAGACTGATGCACACACCGGCGTTTCTCTCGGCCAAAGGCGATTTTACGA
>CAZEHS010000159.1:0-3313 GCA_964511875.1 uncultured Peptostreptococcaceae bacterium | reverse complement strand
CATGGATGCGGATCTGGTCATCAGCCATGAAAACCTGACGGCAAGGGCCAGGGCAAGGGTGCCGAAGGCAGAGCATATCAGCATCAAGGATTTCATCGACAATCCGGTTTATGACCAAATCGTTTTGGATTTGGGTCATGGCAAAGCTGTAGTAATCCCTTTTCAACCTGAAATACCTGCTGCAACTGCAGTGCTCAGGGCTGACGCGATCCTGACAGGCCTCAGATCGGAAACCAGGGACGAAGCGATTGTTCGGGCCGGAAAGCTTTTGGCAGCCCGAGGGTATGTCGAGGATGCCTATGTTGAAGGAATGCTGGCCCGCGAACAGCTCACATCCACATTCATTGGCAGCGGCGTAGCGATCCCTCATGGAATCAACGAATCCAAAGGGCATGTCAGGCAGACCGGGATCGTGATCCTGCAATATCCAGAGGGAGTGGATTTCGGTGAGGATAATCTCGCCAATCTTGTGATCGGAATCGCAGCCAGAGGAGAAGAACATATCGATATCCTTTCAAATATAGCAGAAGCCATCGGTGATGAAACGGTGATGGAAAAGGTCAGGCAGACAGCGGATGCAGCCTTTCTATACAACCTCTTTGCAGGAATCGGACAGGAGAGTGCATGATGATTATCACACTGACTATGAATCCCGCAGTAGACAGGACATTGCAGGTTGAAAAATTCACTGTGGACCGGGTAAATCTGATTCGGGAAGACAGGGCGGATGTTGGCGGTAAAGGAATCAACGTATCCAAGGTCATCCGGCAACTGGGCGGCCGCACGAAAACCATCACCTTCCTTGGCGGTCAGACCGGCGCCTTCATTGGACAGGAACTGGAAAGAATGAAAATCGGTAAGATTTCAGTACCTGTAAACGGCGTCACACGTACGAATCTTAAAATAGTCGACTTGAATCTGGGCACCTATACGGATCTGAATGAACCAGGCCCCGTAATCGGGAAGGAAGAACTGGCACTGTTCGTGAAGCAGCTGCGCAGTGAAGTGACTGCACAGTCCCTTGTTGTACTGACCGGCAGTGTGCCCAAGGGTGTTCCGGCCTCCATTTATCGTGACTTGATTCTGGATATCCAGCGGATCGGTGCCCGTGCTGCCCTGGATGCGGATCACGAGGTATTGAAGCTGGGGATAGAAGCGGCTCCTTTTCTGGTAAAGCCCAACATCCACGAGCTTGAGCGTCTTGCAGGGCGGCCTCTGGAACAGATCAGCGATACCCTGACTGCCGCAAAGGAACTGATTGCCCAGGGAATCCGAATCGTCATCGTGACACTCGGAGAGCAGGGCGCCCTGTTCGTAACGGAACAAAGCGCCATTCATGCCAAAGGGGTGCCCGTGCAGGTTCTCAGCACCGTCGGCGCAGGGGATGCCCTGCTAGGAGCTTTCTGCTACGGCCTTGATAAGCAGCTCCCCCTTGATGAGACAATCCGCCTCAGCATCGGTGCAAGCGCCGCCATGATCAGTACCGCAGGAACCCAGGTGCCTGAATTCGATCGGATCCATGAATTGGTGAGTCTGGTGGAGCTGGAGAAGCTGTGAATGTCAAAGTCCGTCATTGCGAGGAACACAGTGACGCGGCAATCTCTCCCTTGGTTCGAACTTAACCACAAAGCGCTGAATTCAAAATCAATAAGGGAGAGATTGCCACGCGTTGCTCGCAATGACGGTCATAAAAGCGAATGCAAAGGAGAAACCCTATGAAAATACAAGCAGTCCGGCTTCATGGCGCCAGCGATGTCCGATTGGACACCTATGAGCTGCCGGAAATCAAGGAAGATGAGATACTGACCAAGGTAATATCCGACAGCCTGTGCATGTCAACATACAAGGCCGCAACCCTGGGCTCTAGGCACCGCAGGATTCCAGATGATATTGCGGAATATCCCACCATCATGGGCCACGAATTCGCAGGAGAGATCATTCAGGTCGGTGAAAAATGGAAGGGGCTCATCGAGATAGGAGACAAATTCACGATCCAGCCGGCCTTGAATTATAAAGGAAGTCCGTATTCCCCGGGCTATTCCTACAGGAACTGCGGCGGCAATGCCACCTATACCATACTGCCCAACGAAGTGATGGAGCTGGGCTGCCTGCTGAAGTACGAAGGGGAAGGCTTTTTCAATGCTTCACTTGCTGAACCTATGTCCTGCATCATTGGGGCATACAATGCCCATTATCATACGACTTTCGGCAACTACCAGCATCACATGGGGCTGAAGGATGGGGGAAACATGGCGATCCTGGCCGGAGCCGGACCCATGGGCATGGGAGCTATCGATTATGCAATTCATCATCCTTCCAAGCCATCTCTGCTGGTTGTCGTGGACATCAGCGCAGGGCGGCTTAAAAGGGCGGCGGAAATCCTGACGGTTGAAGAAGCCGGGAAGCATGGCGTAACCCTGCACTATATTGACGGCAGTGATGCCGAAATGATACAGGATCAGCTGATGGATCTGACAGACGGAGAAGGGTATGACGATGTATTCGTCTATGCCCCGATCACGCCGTTGCTTGAGCTGGGTGACCGGCTGCTTCGTCAGGACGGCTGCCTGAATTTCTTCGCAGGTCCAACGGACGAGGCTTTTTCAGCCAAATTCAACTTCTATAACGTTCACTACAAGCAAACGCACATTGTTGGCACCAGTGGCGGAAATACCGATGATATGAGGGAATCTCTTGATCTGACAGCCAAAGGAATAATCAACCCGGCTGTCATGGTGACCCATGTCGGAGGCCTGGACTGTGTGCCGGAAACCCTGATGAACCTTCCGCATATTGAAGGGGGCAAGAAGCTGATCTATAACGGGATCCGCATGCCGTTGATCCCCTTGGACACCTTTGAGAAGCTGGGAGAGACAGACCCGGTTTATAAGGAACTGGGACAGATTCTGAAGGCCCATAACGGTCTTTGGAATGCACAAGCAGAAAAATACCTGTTGGCGAATATGCCATCCATCGAGGAGGTTCCCCATGGTAACTAGAGCTGTAAAAATACAGAACGAAACCGGCATGCATGCCCGTCCTGCCAGCATCCTCGTTAAGGAAGTGAAAAAATACAGCGCCAAGGTGCGCCTGCGAAAAAACGGCAAGGACTTCGATCCCGGCAGCATCCTAAGCATCCTCAGCATGGGGGCGAAATTCGGAGAAGAGATCACGATTTTCGCAGACGGTGCCGACGCACAGGCTGTAACGGACAGTATTGCAGCGCTGTTTGACAGTAATTTCGGGGAATAGGGCAGGGACATAGGATCTGCCTCGGTGGATTCGGTGTTTTCGGTGGTTCCAAACTTATCAC
>CAZEHS010000158.1:0-3372 GCA_964511875.1 uncultured Peptostreptococcaceae bacterium | reverse complement strand
TACAATACCCAATGTCATTTCAGAGGTTTGGGGTCCCATAACGACCTCTACCAGAGGCATGACGTAGGCGGGATTGAAGAAATGTGTGATTATCAAGCGTTCAGGGTACGATATTTCAGCAATTTCAAAAATATTGGAGCCCGATGTGTTACTGCAGAAGATGCACTCCGGCGTGCAAAGTTCATCCAGCTTCTTCAAAATATCTCTTTTAACCTGATCCTCCTCAAAAACACATTCAAATACGATATTTGCTTTCGCAGCACATACCGCCAGATCATCTTCATAGCTTATGAGCATTTGGGTATTCTTCAATTCTTCTTTGCTGACGAGACCCTCGTCAAACAGGTGCTCCATATCTGCTTGAATATCACCCCTCGCCTTTTTCAATTGTTCTGGATAGGCATCGTATAATGTCGTAATAAAACCCTTAGAAGAAAACACCTCTGCAATACCTTTTCCCATAGTCCCCGCTCCAACAATCAATACATTCCATTTTTCTCTCATAATCCCATCCCGACAGTGCAAACTGCCGGTTCCTCCTTTCTTCGCGCCAAGTTTACTTTGCAACAACGCATTCAATTCCAAACCTCAGCGTCATTTCTGTTTAAACAGTAGCACTTATCAGAATATTCCGACAGGATTATCTATTTGTTGTCACTCTTCCAAATTATAGTATTCGGGATTTTGGCATTTTTGGTGCTATGAATTAATTCCATTGAATTGTCGATTCCTTTTACAGTAAAGACTGTAAGGTCAAAGACATTCCAAGCTACTGCATTTCATACAGTTACGACATAACTGCTATGACAATTTAGCATGCAAAACCCTTCTCATTACTGATTTTTAGGTCTATTTGGAAAATTAATTATCAAACAAAATAGAACAGAGAAACGTCCCTGTTATAGAGACGTTTCTCTGTTTTTCGCACTGACGATTGTTCATTTTAATGACTAATCCGACCGGACTCAAGGTGATACATCTGGAAGTGCATGGGGTTTGTATTCGTTTACAGACAATGTTACTGATATTTGCTGAACTGATCGCGCATGCTCTTCATTTCTGCCGCTAATGCTTCCACGTCTAGAACCATCTCCATCATGCCGATCTGATCCTCATAAATTTCTGATGAAACGGCAGATTTGAACGCTTCTTCAGTGACATGATACACCGCCAAGCCTAAAGCCACCAGATGATCAGTTCGCCAGCTTCATAGGCAACCCCACATGGGATTTCCAAGCTTCATCGACAATGCGGATGATCTGAGGTCCCACTTTTGATATGAATACAAGTGTTGGCACATCCAGATGTTTATCTGTCTTATGGAAATCAATCTGAGAGCCGACCACCTGAACTTCCGTTCTTTGATTATCCATATCAACAAACCCTTTAATCCGATAGGTGCTATCGGACACTTGGTTAAGAAACTTCTCAAAACTATCCCTTTCAACGGGGACGTTGAAGCTCATGGAGATGGTTTTGGGCTTGTTCTCGGGAGTATTGAGGCTGGTTTTCAGCTCGGGGTATTTTCCTCCACTGAGATCCTTCCCCCAGAAATCCATCGGGATATCAAAGTAGCTTGATTTAAGAACCTCCGTATCCCCATTGATGGTTCGTATTCGATCTTCAATCCTCGACAGTGTAACTTCATCCACCAGATCCATCTTATTGATGATGCTCAAATCTGCGCATTCGATCTGCTTTCCAATCGTTTCGATATTCTCCACTTCAAGCAGGAACCTGCTTGCGTCTACAACCGTGATGCTTCCGCAGTAATCGTAATCATTCGTGGTCAGGTTTTTCAGCACTTCAAGAATTTCTCCTATGTTCGAAGGGTCGGCCAACCCAGAGCTTTCTACGACTACATAATCAAGTTCCTTGTCCGAAAGATTCATCAGCGCTTCAACAAATGACAGCTTGAGGCAAGAACAGAATACCGAACCTCGATTGAGTTCAACGAGTTGCAAATTCCCCTTTTGCAGAATAGGTCCATCTATGCTTATTCTGCCGAATTCATTCATGATGATTCCTACAGCAGCATCTCCGGCATTGTCCAGCAGTTGTTTGACAAATGTGGTCTTCCCAGAGCCCAAGAATCCTGAGAGAAGATAGAGTTTTGTATTCTTTCGCATATTACCACCTCTTAATTCAAATTAAATGATCTCTTGTCGTGTAAATGACTACTCATGAATATATGATATCACGGAAACAACCCATTCAAAATACGAATCAACGATATATCTCCATTTGCAGTTCCATTCCAATACAGACCTCTATATAATCATGGTAGGGAACATACGTTTGCCGAAAGGAGGGAAAACGGTGAAATCGGTATCTATCGGTGAAATGGTCCAGTTGGTCCTGCGCAGTGGAAACATTGACAACAGGGCAAGCGCTGGTGGTCGGACAGAAGAAGGTCAGAAGGTCCATCGACTGCTGCAGAATGCTTATGGTGAGGGCTGGGAGAAAGAAGTCCATTTCAAAAAAACCTTTGAAGCCCATGGCATTCAGATTCAGGGACGGGCAGACGGCGTTTTTGAGCGACGGCTGATCCATGAGATCAAAAGCACCCGCCGTTCTCTCATCGACTGGGACGCAGACGGCCTCGAAGTCCACTGGGCCCAGGCTATGTGTTATGCATATGTGCTGGCAGAAGCTGAAGATCTTGAAGAAGTGGAGATCCTACTGACTTATTACAACGACAGGACTAAGGACCGCAAGGACTTCAGCCGGGTTCATCAGTTGGCTGACCTCAAGGAATATGTGGAGGATCTGATCGCCCGTTTCGCCATCTGGCATCAGCTTAAAGTCCAATGGGCCCTGAAACGAACCCAGGGACTCCAGACCATGCCTTTCCCGTATGGGGATTATCGATTGGGACAGCGCAAGCTGGCCGCAGCGGTCTATACCACCATCCGTGACGGTTTCCTGATGCTGGGGGAAGCACCCACCGGCGTTGGAAAAACAATATCGACGCTTTTTCCAGCATTGAAGGCCATGAGTGAAGACCGCATCGACAAAATTTTCTATCTGACAGCTAAAACAGTGGCCCGAACAGTGGCGGAAGACGCTGCAAAAGATATGCGCAGAGTTGGCGGCGTATTGAAAACCGTCACCCTGACCGCAAAGGACAAAGTGTGTTTTACCGGTGAGAGGAAATGCAACCCTGTGGACTGCACCTATGCAAAAGGACATTTTGACAGAATAAACGGCTGCATGCTGGACGCGCTCAATCACGAAGACCATATGGACCGGGAGCATGTCATTTCCTATGCTGAGAAGCATCACGTTTGTCCCTTCGAATTTTCATTCGATATGGCTTCCTTTTCCGATGTGGTGATCTGTGATTACAATCATGTCTTCGATCCCTTGGTA
>CAZEHS010000157.1:0-3395 GCA_964511875.1 uncultured Peptostreptococcaceae bacterium | reverse complement strand
GTCGTCGTTGATGATCGGGTAGGCGTAGACCGATGCAAACGAGGTGTGGCGCTTTCCACCGGAATCGAACGGTGAAATCCGAACAATCCGGTGAACACCCTTTTCAGCTTTCAGATAGCCATATGCATTCTCGCCCTGAATCAGCAATACTGCATTCTTGATGCCTGCCTCACTGTCTCTAATGCAGTCCATAAGCTTGACGGTATAGCCCTGATTTTCAGCATATCGGAAATACATCCGCATCAGCATTTCAGCCCAGTCCTGGGCGTCCAGGCCTCCGGTCCCTGCATGAATGGACAGAATGGCATTGTTCATATCGAATTCGCCGGACAGCAGGGTTTCAATCATGATCTTATCCAGCTTTTCCTCAAGTGCCTTCTTTCCGGAAAGAATATCTGCTTTTACAGAATCGTCCCCTTCTTCGATGGACATCTGGGCCAGCATCATCAGATCCTGCCACTGCTGTTCGAGATCGTTGTACATCGCCAGCCGGCGCTTCAGATATTTTGCTTCTTTCAGGATCCCTTGGGCGCTTTCCTGATCGGTCCAGAATTTCTCGTCCGACATCTTGTCGTCAAGCTCCTGGGTTCTTTCTTTCAGATGCTCCAGGTCAAAGTGAATCCCTCAAGTCCCGGATGCTGCTTTCCAATTCCTTCAATTCCAATAATGCACTTTCAATATCCAGCAATTCCGTTCACCACCTTTTAATTACTCGTCTTTCCCATGACATTTCTTATATTTCAACCCGCTGCCGCAAGGACAGGGATCATTCCGGCCAACCTTCTGTTCGGGTCGTTTGAGGGGAGCTTTGGGCTGGTCCGAACCGCCGGTGCCTGTTTCCTTGGCTACTACCTCACGGGTGGCCTGGGTTTCCACAGTGACGTGGAACAGGTAACGAACCGTATCCTCCTCAATGAACTTGATCATTTCATTGAACATGTCGAAGCCTTCAATCTGATATGCCTGGACGGGATCCTGCTGGCCGATGGCTCTGAGGCCGATCCCCTGTTTGAGCTGCTCCATGGCATCGATATGGTCAATCCACTTCGTGTCAACGACACGGAGAAGCAGAACCCGCTCCAGCTCACGCATCCGCTCGGCGCCTACTTCCTCTTCCTTGGCTCCGTAGATAGCCGTTGCAATCGCAAGCAGTTTTTCCTTCAGTTCCTCACGTGAGACGTCCTTAAGGTCTGCTGCATCGATGGCTTCCCGGGGAAGGAACACATAATGGAGGTGCTCCAGCATCTTTGGGATATCCCACTCTTCAGAGAAGTTCGAATCCGCCGTGTATCTCATTATCGCGTCATCAATGACCGATTCGATCATACCGGCGATATCTTCCTTTAGGTTGTCCCCTTCAAGGACCTTTTGTCTTTCACTGTATATGATTCCACGCTGGCGGTTCATAACATCATCATACTGGAGTACATGCTTCCGTATTCCGAAGTTTCGTGATTCCACCTTTTTCTGAGCGGATTCGATGGATTTGCTGAGAATGGCTGCCTCAATTTGCATATCGTCATCCATACCAAGCTTCTCAACCATTTCCTTGATCCGGTCGCTGACAAACAGGCGCATCAGATCATCCTCAAAAGAGAGGTAGAATTGGGAGGAACCGGGGTCACCCTGGCGGCCTGCACGGCCTCTGAGCTGGTTGTCGATCCGCCGTGATTCATGACGTTCTGTTCCGATGATATGGAGGCCGCCTGCAGCCTTCACTTTTTCTGCGTCAGCATCGGTGATGGCTTTTTTCTCCTGAAAAATCCCCTGATATATTTCACGGGCTGGTTTAAGCGCTTCATCAGTGGGTTCCAGCGGGCCCGTTATATGATAAAGCATCTCATCATCGTAGCCGAGCTTCCTCATTTCCTTCTTCGCCATGAACTCAGGGTTACCGCCCAACAGGATGTCGGTACCGCGACCGGCCATGTTTGTGGCTATTGTCACTGAACCGTAACGGCCCGCCTGTGCGACGATTTCCGCTTCCCGCTCATGCTGTTTCGCATTCAGAACCTCATGGGGCACTCCGTGTTTTTTGAGCAGCATTCCCAGGTATTCCGATGTTTCGATTGAAATCGTACCGACCAGCATCGGCTGACCTGTCTTATGCCGTTCAACAATCTGCTTGATGACATTGCCGAACTTTCCTGTCAGGGATTTGTACACGCTGTCAGGCAGATCCTTCCTTGTGATTGGGCGGTTGGTCGGTATGATGACGACATCCATGCCGTAGATATGCTTGAATTCATCCTCTTCTGTCTTTGCCGTACCGGTCATTCCTGCAAGCTTGCTGTAGAGGCGGAAATAGTTCTGCAGTGTGATGGTGGCCAGAGTCTGGCTCTCTTTCCGCACTTCCAGGCCTTCCTTGGCCTCGATGGCCTGATGGAGTCCGTTGGAATAGCGGCGTCCGAACATGAGACGGCCGGTGAATTCATCAACGATGATGATCTCGCCGTCCTTGATGACATAATCCACATCCAGACGCATCATGGTACGGGCTCGAAGGGCCTGATTCACATGATGCGAGATTTCCATATTTTCCGGATCACTGAGGTTCTCCACCTTGAAGAAGCGCTCGGCTTTCGTCACACCGCTTTCATCGGTCAGAACAACTGTGTTGCCCTTCTCATCAACTAAAAAATCCTCATCCTTACGGAGACCCCTTACAAAAGAATCGGCCATCATATAGAGGTTCGTGGATTTAGCGCCTTCACCGGAGATGATCAGCGGTGTGCGGGCCTCATCCACCAGGATGCTGTCGACTTCATCGACAATGGCGTAATTCAGTTCCCGCTGAGTGCGGTTCTCGAAATAGATAGACATGTTATCGCGAAGGTAGTCAAAACCGAATTCATTATTCGTACCGTAGGTGATGTCCGCACGATAAGCGGCCTTACGTTCCGCCCCTTCCACTCCATGGATGACACAGCCCACTTCCATACCCAGGAATTCGTAAATCTGACCCATCCATTCCTTATCCCGTTTTGCGAGATAATCGTTCACCGTTACGACATGAACCCCTTTACCGCTGAGAGCATTCAAGTAAACCGGCAGGGTAGCCACCAGGGTTTTACCTTCCCCTGTCTTCATTTCCGCTATCCGCCCTTCGTGGAGAGTCATGCCCCCTATCAGCTGGACCGGATAGTGCTTCATTCCCAGGGTTCGCCATGAAGCTTCGCGGACCACAGCAAATGCTTCCACCATCAGTTGGTCCAGGGTTTCACCCTTTTCCAGGCGATCCCTGAAAATCTGCGTTTTTTCACGGAGCTGATCATCGGTAAGCGTTTGGATTTCCGGCTCGAGTTCCACCACCTTATCCGCTGTCTTCCGCATCCGCTTAACTTCCCGTTCATTCAAATTGCCCATTATTATATCCATTAAAGCCATGGTTTTAA
>CAZEHS010000156.1:0-3488 GCA_964511875.1 uncultured Peptostreptococcaceae bacterium | reverse complement strand
GACTGACTAAGAAGGATGCAGAAGTAGCTTTGAATGCGTTTATGAAAAGTGTTGAAGAGTCACTTCAAGCAAGTGAAAAAGTGCAATTGGTCGGATTTGGTACTTTCGATGTAAGAGAAAGAAAATCCAGAAAAGGCAGAAACCCAAGAAACCCGAAACAAGTCATCGAAATCCCTGCTTCCAAGGCTCCAGTTTTCAAAGCTGGGAAAGCTCTTAAAGAGCTTGTGAACGAGTAAATTATAAAAGCAGCCATGCTGCTTTTTTTTTATTTATTTTATATTTAATTATAAGCAGATACCTCCCGGTTGCAGGGAGGATTTGTTATAATCAAAGGAACAGCAATGAAGATACATGATGACGACGGGGTGCAGCCATGAGAGTCGATAAATTCCTGAAAGTCTCCAGACTGATAAAGAGACGTACGGTCGCCAAAGAGGCTTGCGATCTGGGGCGTATACAGGTGAACGGAAAAGTTGTAAAAGCAGGGTATGAAATGAAGGTCGGAGATAAGCTGCAGATAGAGCTGGGAACCCGCAAGGTGCTGATCGAAGTTCTTGAACTCAAAGAGACCACATTCAAGCAGGAAGCCGGTAATCTCTATAAGCTCATTGAGGATGTCGGAGAATGTGCTGATATAGAAGTATGAAGGATTCATAGGAGGTAACCCATGGCAAAAGGACGCCACCTGATCAAGCGGAATCTTTTTTTCATGACCTTGGTCCTGCTTTTTTCCCTTTACATAGGCACTACATTGATACGGCAGGAAATCAGGATTCATGAACTGCGTCAGGAGGCCATAGAGGTCGCTGGGGAGACTGAAGCGCTAACCGGTGAGATAAGCCTTCTCAAAGAGGACCTGGAAGCTTCAAAGAGCCTGGATTTCGCAGAGAAAATCGCACGGGAGAAGTTGAAGATGGTTAAACCGGATGAAATCGTCTATATTCTGAGGGAGCCTGAAGCGCCGGCTGATAAGCCCTGATGCCTCATATGCCTGAAGAGTATTCAAATCAGTCATTCAGCCGCTCCGAGAATCCGGAGCGGTTTTGCATATCCCAGGAGGCAAACCATGAAAAGAGCGGTCATAGACATGGGGTCCAACTCAGTCCGATTGATACTTGCGGAGTGCACAGAAACGCGGATCCTGTCATCAGAGAAACATATGGAAGTGACAAGGCTTGCTCATGGGGTCGATTCAACAGGGCTCCTTCAGTCGGGGCCCATGACAGACACCATCGATGTTGTCAGGAAATACCGCCGAATGGCAGAGGCCGCAGGGGCTGAATTGCCAACGGCATATGCAACCAGCGCGGTAAGAGACGCCCGGAACGGTGAGGAATTTGCCCAAGCTGTATTTAACGAAACCGGTGTTCCTGTGATAATACTTCCAGGTGAGCTTGAGGCTGAGCTGGGTTTCTTAGGTGTCGCTGCAACACTGGAGGATCGCAACGCTCCAGTCCTTGTCGTGGATATCGGAGGGGGCAGCACGGAGTGCATCGTAGGTACCGGGCACGGCCTGTCATTCGCCGAAAGCCGGAACGTCGGTGCTGTCCGCATGACGGGAAGATATGTTGCGGGTGACCCGATTCGGCCGGATGAAAGAGAAGCCATGGCGAAGGGGATCATGGATATACTGGGGCCTGTATGCGAGAAACTGGCTGCGCATCCTTACACCCGGATTTACGGAATCGGCGGAACGCTGACAACAGCGGCGGCAATGGCACAGAAAATGACAGTATACGATCCTCTGGCGATACAGAATTATCCCATTCCCCTCAATACCATGAAAGGGCTCGTGAATGAGGTTTTTTCCCTGACTGTGGAACGGCGTAAGGACTTACCGGGTCTGCAGCCCAAAAGAGCGGATGTGATCCCTGCAGGATTCCTGATAATGGAATGCCTTCTAACCTGTCTGGATGCGGATGTTTTTTATGCGAGTGATGCGGATAATCTTGAAGGTGTCCTCTTCAAATACCACTTGGGTGGAGGTCAATAGATGTTAATTGAGCGGGTAGAGGCATACATCCTGAAAAACCGGCTGATACTGCCTGAAGAAACCGTGATTGTCGGTTTTTCCGGGGGGCCTGATTCCTTATGCCTGTCGCATCTGTTATGGTGCCTAATGGATAAGCACGGATGGAAACTGGCGCTCGCACATTTCGATCATCACTTGAGGGGAGCGGATTCTCTCGCTGATGCCCGATTCTGCAAGGAATGGGCTGAATCGAAGGGGCTTCCGTTCTTCATGAAAGCCATCGATATCGGCCGTGAAGCCCTGGAACGATCCGAATCAACGGAACTTGCAGCCAGACGATGCAGATATGACTTTTTCAGGCAGGTGCAGGCCGAAATCGGCGCTCAGCGTGTAGCTCTGGCTCATCACAAGGATGATCAGGCGGAAACGGTTCTCATGCGGCTGATTCGTGGGACAGGAACTGACGGACTTGCGGGTATGAGGCCCCTGAGGGAGGATGGAGTGATCCGCCCGCTGCTGGCTGAATCCCGAAAAGCGATTCTCGGTTACTGTGAATCAGAAAAGCTTGATCCCCGTATAGATCATACGAATTTCGAAAATCTCTATACACGCAACTGCCTCCGTCTTGAGGTGATGCCCTTGTTGGCGGCCAGATACAACCCCAACATCACTCAAGCATTGTGCAGGACGGCCATACTGGCAGCCGAAGACAGTGACTGCCTCAATGAGATCGCCGCGAAGAAGCTTATGGAGCTGGGCTCAATGACGCCATCCGGCATGGTGCTTCCAATCCAGCCGCTGACGGCCTTGCCCCCTGCAATACTGAAACGCATGATACGGCAAGGGGTACATCATGTATCAGGCAGCAAGGAGAACCTTGAAGCCGAACACCTTGAGCAGGTCCTGAGATTATTGGAGAGGCCTCGGACGGGGAAACAGACGGTCTTTTGCAGAACCTCTTTCAGAGTCAGTTATGGAAGCCTTATCCTATCCAAAGAACAGGAACCCGTTCTGCCGGATGAAGCAGAGATTCCGATTGATGACGGCTCCTATGAAGTGTTCGGAGGACGGATCACCCTGCGTACGCTTACTCCGGATGAGTGGCGTCCGGATGCCGACAGGGGCCCGCTGTGCATCGTCATCGACAGGGATTCAGTCCTCGGGCCGCTTAAGGTCAGGGGCCGCCAGAATGGCGATCGGATGATGCCCTTCGGTATGAAGAGCTTTAAAAAGCTCAAGGATTTGATGATCGACCAGAAAATCCCCCGTGACGTTCGGGACACAGTGCCGGTGTTATGCGATGGGGAGAAAATTGTTTGGGTCGCTGGAGTTCGCATGGACGAACGTGTTCGCGTTAAGAATACCTCGAAAATACTCGTTGAGATCTGCTGGGAGGTTTGTTGTTCTCCTGAAGGAATTATGTTAGAATGAGAAGTGTTAAATTAATACTCTAGGAGGAACTCTGTGAAGAACGTTTTTAAAGGTGCAACCTTTTATATATTCATCTTCCTGATGA
>CAZEHS010000155.1:0-3529 GCA_964511875.1 uncultured Peptostreptococcaceae bacterium | reverse complement strand
TTTTAAGAGAGCTGGTGTCAAATCGTGGGAAAGTACTGACACGGAACTACCTCCTGGATACCATATGGGGATATGACTATTATGGTGAAACCCGAACAGTCGACGTTCATGTCCGTCACCTTCGTAAAAAGATTGAATCTGAGCAGCATCAGTATATTGAGACAGTAAGAGGAATCGGCTATAAAATACGTTAGGAGTTAACGATGCGTAAAAGGATGACCCTGCTGATATCAGCCCTGATATTCGGGACCATGGTCTTATCAAGCATGTTTACAATGAAAGAGATTAGGAAATCGAACTATGAGGAAGCGAAAACGCGACTCATTGTGACTGCAAAGCTTATCTCGGGAGAACTGACTGAACTGGGGGATACTGAAGTTGATTTTGACCGATTTGTCATGTCGGTTTCGAATGAATCGGGGGCCCGTGTGACGATAATTTCTCCAAACGGTACTGTACTCGGAGATTCTGACGGAAAATCCGCTGAAATGGAAAGCCATTATTACCGGGAAGAAGTTCAGAAAGCGTATGAAGGTAAAACCGGTTTTAGCCAGAGATTCAGCAGAACACTTGGAAAAGACATGCTGTATGTGGCACACCCCCTTAAGAATTCGGATGGAAGCACGAGTGTGGTTCGTGTCGCATTACCGATGAAATCGATAAATGACCTGTTTTGGCCTGAAGCAACGAAGGTTCTTCTGATCTCATTGACGGGAATACTGGCGGCAATACTGATAAGCCAGGAGTTTGTCAGCCGAATTTTGAATCCGATTCAAAAACTTTCTTCTGCTTCCTCGCGGATAGCAGAAGGGCAATATGGGCTAAGAATCATGCACGAATCTCAGGACGAGATAGGGGACATGACACGCAGCTTTAATCTGATGAGTGAGAAGCTTCAGCAGAATACGCAGGAAAGCAAAGCAAGTGCAGTTAAAACCAGGGCAATACTTAGCAGCATGATAAATGGAATCATTGCAGTGGATAATGAACACCGCATCATGTTCATCAATCCGGTAGCTGAAACGCTCCTGGGGATCTATGAGGATAAAGTGAAAGGCCATCATGTGATGGAGATCATCAGAAGCAATCAGTTGGATGACTGTCTGGAGCGTTTCCTGATTTCTGATCAGATTGAAACAACAGACATTGAGATATTTGAACCTTCCCAGCGGATTATCAGCATCTCCACAACGCCTATCCTGTCGGAGGAGCATCAGAAGCTCGGCGGCGTAATCGTTCTTCAGGATGTCACTGAAATCCGTAAACTGGAACAAATGCGCAAGGACTTCGTCGCAAATGTCTCTCATGAGCTGAAAACACCACTCACCAGCATTCAGGGCTTTGTTGAAACACTTAAAGCAGGAGCCGCAGAGCAAAAATCTATCAGAGACAAGTTCCTGGACATCATTGATATTGAAAGCACCCGTCTCTCTACCCTGATAGATGATTTATTGATGCTTTCTGACATTGAAAACCGCACACGGTATGCAGCTCATGACGAAATACCGGTGGTGAAGTCAGTTCAAGAGGTTGTTGAAATGCTCAGCGAGCAGGCCCAGAGGAAGCGCATACTTATTACTCTGGACCCCCCTCCCGGTTTACCGAACCTTATGGGAAATAGCGGTTGGTTCAAACAGATGATTATCAACCTCGTGGATAATGCGATAAAATATACGCCTGAGCATGGATCAGTCCATATCGACCTCAGTACAGAGAGGGACTCCTTGGTGATCAAGGTGAGCGATACAGGCATAGGTATTGATCCAGAGCATCTTAGCAGGCTTTTTGAACGATTTTATCGTGTTGATAAGGCACGGTCAAGGCAGGTTGGCGGAACCGGACTGGGATTGGCAATCGTGAAGCATATTGTCATTATAATGGGCGGCCAGATATCAGTCACATCGAAGCCTGGAGACGGCTCCATTTTTACAGTGCGTCTGCCCGTTACAGACTCGCATCTGTCATGAAGCAATTCGGTCAAAAAAAGGGACGAGGATGAACATGAATAAAAGCATCAAGCTGAAAATTCGCGATCTTGATTTATACTACGGCGCATTTCAAGCACTTCGTGGAATCAATATGGATATTTACGAGAACACCATCACTGCTCTCATAGGCCCCTCCGGATGCGGGAAATCGACTTTCCTCAGGACTCTGAACCGTATGAATGACATGGTATATGGGGTCCGGATCACCGGACTGGTGGAACTCGATGGAGAGGATATCTACAGGGACAAGGATGTTTTCGGTTTAAGGAAGAAGGTGGGGATGGTATTCCAGAAGCCAAATCCATTTCCAAAAAGCATCTACGATAATGTCGCCTTCGGACCTCGCCTGCATGGGATGAATGATAAGAAATCATTGGATGAGCAGGTCGAAAAGAGCCTGCGGGCTGCTGTGCTCTGGGATGAAGTGAAGGATCGGCTCAACAGGAGCGCAATGGGTCTTTCGGGCGGTCAGCAGCAGCGCCTGTGCATCGCACGTGCACTTGCGGTTGAACCTGAGATTCTGCTGATGGATGAACCCACATCTGCACTGGACCCGATCGCCACGATGAAAATCGAGGAATTGGCTGACAGCTTGAAAAAGCAGTACACACTGATAATCGTAACCCACTCCATGCAGCAGGCTGGACGAATATCCGATCAGACAGCCTTCTTCCTTATGGGCGATCTGATTGAGTACGGCAACACGACACGGATTTTTTCAAATCCAGCTGATAAAAAGACAGAAGACTATATTACTGGCCGTTTCGGTTGAATCAGGAGGTTCATGTGAGAATCATTGATGGGAAGCTTGAGTCTGTGCAGGAATTATTACTGAAAATGAGCGCTTCAGTTGAAGAATCCATGGAAAAATCCATAAGATCACTCCTCACCAAGAGAATGGATTTGGCAAATGAGGTCATCGCGCTTGATCTGAAAACAGATGAATTGGAAGAACGCATTGAGAATATGTGCATCAATATCATAGCCACTCAGCAGCCTATGGGCAGCGACCTGCGCCGGTTGACTGCAATCATCAAGCTCATCACGGATCTGGAGCGGATTGGGGATTACAGTGTGAATATCGCTGAAATCGTATTGGAAATAGAAGACGAGCCTCTCATCAAGCCATTGGTTGATATTCCAAGAATGGCTGAAGTGGCAAAGCTAATGATCCGTCGCAGCATCAGTGCGTACATCAATATGGATGCGGCGCTGGCCAAAGAGACAGCCCTAATGGATGAAGAGGTGGACACGTTATACAGACAGGTCTATACGGATCTCCTTTCGCTGCTGATGAAAGATCCTTCGACGATGAAACAGACCATGCAGCTGTTGTTCATCGGCAGATACCTGGAACGAATTGCGGATCATGCTACCAATATCTGCGAACGGGTCATTTATATGGTTACCGGAATGCGTGAGCATTACTGACGAAAAGGAGCTGCCTCAGAATGATTTTCAATCGTTCCGAGGCAGCTCCTTTTCTATTGGTGCGCCCGGCATGGGCGATAACTTGGTGGTGCAAGTCCACTACGCGCTCG
>CAZEHS010000154.1:0-3695 GCA_964511875.1 uncultured Peptostreptococcaceae bacterium | reverse complement strand
CTGCTCGTATGCAAAGTACTCACGGTCCTCAATGATTTCAGGCTGATCAGCGAAATATGCATCAATGAGCACAATCTGCGGTTTTGTATGAAGCAAGGCATCCTTGAGGGTGTAGTACGTCTGTCCTATGCCCTGTGCAGGCATCGCCAGGTTGTAGACCGATGCATCCAGTTTCTTGGAAAGCTGCATGGTATTGATGCCGAGCTGGCTGTGTGAAGTGCCGACAATCAGGACATCCACAGGGTTGTCGCCGGCATACTCATAAAAATCCCTGTATACATCCGAAATGATCGAACGTGTTATGAAATAATCCGAGGACCATCCTAAAAGCAATAACAGACCCAACAGGGCAGCTATCCCCTTGAAGGCGTTAAAAAGCAAAGTAAATGAATTGGGCTTTGTCATAGTCACCATACACCCCCAGGATAATTATGATGAATATCATCACATAATATGCAGATACCCTTGCAAAAAAAGGTTCCTTCCGTACCGCACTGGCTGACGGCCTTAGTTGCTGGGCAAATTCCAGTCCCAGCAGCATCATGATTGACAGGGATGCAATCAGGAATTCCGCCGGATTCAATCCAAGCTCGAAGATTCTGGCATACGGTACAGCCGTCAGGATTGCTTTTACTGTAAAGAGCGCATCCGCCAATGTTGCGGCCCTGAAAAACACCCAACTGAAAAATATGAGTGTGAAAGTGAATACAGTCCGTAAGAATGCAATGCTGCGGCTATTGGGATAATGGGACTCCAGTTTTGCATACTGATTGTTCAGCCAAAATCGCTCTATCAGAAGATAAGCGCCGTTCATAAGACCCCAAATCACGAAATTGAAGGAAGCCCCATGCCAGATACCGCTGATAAGGAATACAATCGTAAGATTGATAGCCGTCCTGAATTCACCGCGCCGGTTTCCGCCGAGTGGTACGTAAACATAATCCTTGAACCACGTTGTCAGGGATATGTGCCAGCGCTGCCAGAATTCCCCTACGGATCGGGACAGGTACGGACGGTTGAAGTTCTGCATCAGATCGAAGCCGAGGATTCTGGCTGAACCGATGGCGATATCCGTATACCCGGAAAAATCGCAGTATATCTGTATAGCGAAAAAAAGGGTGCCCAGGGCCAGCTCAGCTCCGTTATGAGCATGAACATCCCCATAAACCACATTGACCAGAATCGCCAGTCTGTCAGCAATCACAACCTTCTTGATCAGACCGGTGAGAATCAGCCGAAAGCCCGAGTTGAAATTTGTCCAGCTGAATTTCTTCACTTCCCTGAACTGCGGCATCAGGTGTGTGGACCGTTCGATCGGCCCGGCCACCAGCTGAGGGAAGAATGAGACAAACAGGGCAAAAATTCCGAAATGCTTCTCCGGTTCCCTTTTTCCCATATAAACATCGAGGACATACCCGAGTGACTGGAATATGTAAAAAGAGATCCCTACCGGCAGCAGCAGGCTGTGCCCAGTCAATGTCATATCGATTCCTAGTTGGGCGTTCAGACTGTTTATGGTGGCTACTGCGAAATTGTAGTATTTGAATACGAAGAGAAGGCCAAGGTTGGTAATAAGACAGCAGATAAGGGCTGCGTTCTTCATACCCCTTGTCTTTGCAGCTCCGATCCACAGACCGATAAAATAGTCCACAACAGTTGTCAGCACTATCAGAACGGTATACTTCACATTCCACTGGATGTAGAAGTAATAGCTGGCTATCAGCATGAAAGCCCAGCGAAACCGTTGCGGCAGGAGAAAAAAAACAGGCACAACGATCAGCATGAACCAGAAAAATCCAATGGAATTAAAAAGCATACCCGCACTCCTTTAGCGTTGATGTATCAGGTTTTTACCCAAATTTTCATCCTGATATCGTTTAAAGCAATAAAAAAAACCTGTAATCTTTTCCAATCATGCACTATTTTCGGCTCTGAAGCAATGGATGATGGTTCCATTTTCTGTGAAACCGCAAAATGAAGAAAGGACCGGCTTCCCGCTGTATCAGCGAAAAACGGGTCCTTGTTCATCTTGAACTCAGTTCCAGGTTATTCCAGAATCAAATCATTGATCGGCATGCCTGGCGGAACGATGGGCAGTACGTTGAGATCCTTGTCGATGACCGCCTCCAACAGGAGTGGCTTTTTGAAGATATCAGGGTGTTTAAGGGCTTGCTGAAGCTGATCCAGGGTCTCCACCCGGATTCCCTCTATGCCGAAGGCAGAAGCCAGACGGATATAGTCAACATTCTGGTTCACGCTGGTTTCAGAATACCGTCCTTTTTGGAACATTTTCTGCCACTGCCTGACCATTCCTAATGCCTGATTGTTAAGGAGCAGTATCAGCACAGGGATGTCGTATTCCGCGAGGGTCGCCATTTCCATGGCATTCATTCGGAAACTGCCGTCTCCAGTCACCAGGACCACAGGTACACCGGGCTTGCCAAGCTTGGCTCCCAATGCTGCACCAAGGCCGAAACCCATGGTACCTAGCCCGCCGCTTGTTATGAACTGCCTGGGCTTTTGAAAAGGCCACATCTGAGCGGTCCACATCTGATGCTGTCCCACATCCGTAGCAACAATGGCGTCCGGACCTGCAGCATGGCTGACAGCTTTCAGTATGAACTCCGGCGTGAAGCCTTCCTTTGCCGGACTGGCTTCATTCCTGAAGCCCTCTATTTCTTGAAGCCAGGGATCATTATTCAGTTCATCAACCTTAGCAACAAGGGCTTCCAGAATCCCCTTCATGTCTCCAAGCAGATGGATGTGCGTGTTCTTGTTCTTGTTTATTTCCGTGGGATCCACATCAATGTGAATGATATCGGCTCCTGGGGCGAACTTATCGACCTGTCCGATGACACGGTCACTGAAACGGGCCCCGATTGCAATGACCATATCCGCATGGGTGATTGCAAGATTGGCTTCCCGTGATCCGTGCATACCGATCAGTCCCAGGGACAGGGCGTCTGTGCGCGGATAATTTCCAAGCCCCATCAATGTGTTCACCACCGGGATATGTGCTCTGTTTGCCAGTTTCATAAGCAGATCGGACGTCTCTGAGATGATCACTCCGCCACCGGCATAGATCACCGGTCTTTTTGATCGGTTGATGCGGTTCACCACATCTCCGAGGGCTTCAGAATCAAAGCCTTCCAGATCGAAGTGCTTCAACGGAGTATTGGAAACGAATTTCGTCTCCTTGATGAATATATCTTTCGGTACATCCACAAGCACAGGGCCCGGCCGGCCTGAGGCTGCAATCCTAAAAGCCTCCCGAACCGTATCAGCCAGCTTGTCTATATCCCGCACCAGAAAATTGTGCTTGGTGATGGGTAATGTGATTCCAGTAATGTCCACTTCCTGAAATGAATCTCTCCCCAGCAGCTGGCTGGGAACCTGACCGCTGATGATCACCATCGGAACAGAATCCATGAAAGCCGTGGCAATTCCGGTCACAGCATTCGTGGCCCCAGGGCCGGAGGTTACAAAGGCAACCCCCGTTTCCCCAGTGGCACGGGCATAACCGTCAGCTGCGTGGATGGCTCCCTGTTCATGGGAGGTACGTATATGTGTGAAATAGTCATTTTGATCATACAGAGCGTCGTATAACGGAATCACTGCGCCGCCCGGATAGCCGAAAAGCACCCGCCGGCCGTGTTCCTTCAACACTTCAAGGATAATGCGCGAACCGGAGAGTT
>CAZEHS010000153.1:0-4067 GCA_964511875.1 uncultured Peptostreptococcaceae bacterium | reverse complement strand
GATGCCTGTCATGGATTCAGAAACTTTCGAATCCTGTTTCTCAAACTCTCAACTCATTCTTACAGATGGGGCCATCGGAGTTCGACTAAGAAGTGAGTTCGGCATTGAACCTGACCAACACATCGCAAATGCAGGACCTCTTTATGACTCGGAACAAGCTGCAGTTTTAAAGAAGATGTATAAGCAGTATATGGATGTGTCCGAAAAGTATCAATTGCCGATTATGGTGAGTACCCCCACCCGCAGATCCAACAGGGACCGCATTGCAGCTTCCAAATTCCATGACCGGACAGTTATTCGCGATTGCGTTTCTTTCCTGAAGAATATTCGGGATGAGTATCCTCTGCATAAGAACCGGATCTTCATCGCAGGGCTTATGGGCTGCAAGGGAGATGCCTATAGCCCGGCTGATGCCTTGGATACCGACGAAGCCTTTCAATTCCATTCCTGGCAGGCCCAACAGCTTCGTCAAGCCGGTGCAGACTGCCTGATGGCTGGAATTATGCCTGCACTGCCTGAGGCTGTGGGAATGGCTAAGGCCATGGAAGCCACGGGCCTTCCCTACCTTATCAGTTTTATGATCCGTGAGAACGGGCTACTGTTGGACGGCACCAGTATCAGTGATGCGATTGAGATAATAGACGGCGCGACCACACGAAACCCACTATGCTATATGGCAAACTGCGTTCATCCTAAGGTTCTAACCACTGCACTCCATAATCCTATAAATCAGACTTCATGGGTCCGAAACCGGTTCTCTGGTATCCAGGCCAATGCTTCTGCACTGAGCCCCGAAGCCCTGGACGGATCCACAGATGCGCTAGGTGATTCTCCAGAGAGATTGGCCCAATTCATGGCGGATCTGAAAAGAAGCACAAACATCAAGATTTTTGGAGGATGCTGTGGAACGGATCACAGGCATATGGATGCCATTGCAATGAAGCTGGTTCAAAGCTTATGATCATCCTCATCGGCGGAGCCAGCTGCACCGGAAAGACTTTGATGCGCTCCGAAGAAAGTGTCTTGAAAACAAGGCAGGGTATTTTGAGATTGAACAGGATTATGAAGCTGAGATTTCCTTGGCATATGATTACGTTGGAAACCGGCTGGGCGAAAAGCACATATTTAACACAACCTTAGAAGGTTAGAAAGGAATCGCCATGATCACCTTACTGGACATCCAAAACCATGAAATTGAACTGATCCGTGATCTCTGGGAACGGAATCGGCTTCACCATGTTGCAATCTCTGAACACTTCAGCAAGGAGTATGTGGATATCCGCTTTGAGGACCGGATGAAGCCTTTGATGGCGCTGCCGGAGAATGAATTGAAGATTACAGTTGCACATAGGGATGATGATCTATGCGGGTACTGCATTTCTACTGCCCGGGATGGCTCCGGAGAACTGGTTTCTCTTCATGTACTGGAGAGCATGCGTGGCCATGGGGTTGGGAAGCTTCTGACTGAGAATCATCTGAGTTGGTTCAAAGAAATCGGATGTAAAGAAATATCGGTACAGGTTGCGGTTGAGAATGGGCCAACCCTGGGGTTTTACCAGAGCTTAGGATTCTGCCCCAACTATGTGACAATGCAAATGAGGGATAGCCCGACCGTTGATGTATAGTCATTTTGACTGCCACGACGTCTTTCTATCCAAACCTTGAAAACATCGGAGAAGTATACTCAATGAATACAGACAACCAAGGCCACCTGGAACTGGAATCTTATATCCCTTTCCTTTATGCCATCAGCTTCAAACTCACTCAGGACCGTCACCAAAGCGAGGACTTGGTGCAGGAAACCATGTTGAGAGCATGGAAGCACTGGGACACCCTGAATATCGCCCAGGCGCGAAAGGCGTGGCTCCGAAAAATCTGCACCAACTGTTTTCTGATGGAAAAGCGCAAATCCGGCGGATATGATCCACTTTCCCTCGACGCCCTTACGGAGCTTGAGCAGGAGGGAGAACCTCTGCAGTTGTCCGACCCCTGTCCTCTACCTGAAGAGGAGGTATTGGTGGAGGAAACCATACGAGAGATGCGGGACGGTTGTTTCCTTGCCATGACCCGGAAGCTCACGATAAATCAGCGGATGGCCTTTTCCCTAATCGATATGTTCGGTATGGAAATCACCGAAGCAGCCGACTTACTGGAAGTGTCCGTTCCCGCGGCCAAGGCTCTGCTTCACCGTGCTCGGATGAACCTGGACAGCTTCTTTTCCCAGCGATGCAACCTGATCCGGATTGAAAATCCATGCAGTTGTGAATCATACCTGAATTTCCAGAATGAGCGAACCGAGCTGCAGGTAGAGATCCGGAGCCGCATCCAGAGCTTTCGCTTCGGGGATCAGGCAGAGGGCTATGTGTTCAATCCTGATGTCAGGCGAAAGGTAAGGGGCATCTATGCCAGAATGCCGGATCGTAAGCCAGATTCGACATGGTTTGAATCTATTCTTAAGTCATTCTGATGAAGGGTTCTATACTTCCGAGGACGTTTCATCACCATCTTAACCTTAGTAGCACTGTTAGCATCGGACAAATCATTTTGTGCAGACCGTATCCCTCCTCATTTTTTTGCATCTACTATTAGGTAAAGAAAATTTCAAAGGAGGTTTTACAATGAACGATGAACGAATTCACGGAAATTTGGGAGTCTGTGGACTGGACTGCTCACGCTGCGTATCCCGACAGGGTGGCGAAATCCAGAGGCTCAGCCTAGAGCTGAAGACTGCTTTAACTGGCTTTGAAAAGAAAGCACCAGTGTTTTCAAACTTCGTCCCAGCTCTGGCTGACTATGATCGGTTTGCTACTGTTTTAGAGTTTCTGACAGCTGGAACCTGCGAAGGATGCCGCTCGGGGCAGTGCCTTACCCCAGGCTGTTCTGCCCGGGACTGCCACAAAGAGAAATCAGTCGACTTCTGTTTTCAGTGCGATGAATACCCCTGCACACGGAACCAGTTCAGTCCCGATTTGGATGCCAAGTGGCGGAGAAACTGCGAGGCCATGAAAAAAGATGGCCTGGAAGCCTACTATAAAAAATCGAAACTCGAGCCTCGGTATTGAAATGATATGCCTATAGTTTCCATGACTCCGTACAATAACCCTGCTCAAATCCTGAGTGGGGTTATCAACTTTTTTGCATTCGAATCTCAACAATTTTATGCATCAGAACACCAGTTCGCGTATAATGAAAGTAAGCCTTTTCTACACCAATCCTCACCCCGCATAGTAACCGCGCCTACTCCTGAAAATCCGCATACTTACCTACCCAGGATTGGCCGTTGGTACTGCGTGGGATATCATTAAGTGATGGGCTGATTTATGTTTTGGGCTCCGTGCACAAGTTCTTAATTGACCCACAGGTGACATTATGACTCCTCTTATGACAACACTAAAATCTGCAATAGCAGATCATCAGGAAATTGATATTGTCTATGCCGGGGGCAGCAAGCCCGGATCCGTGCGGAGGATTCTGCCTGTATCAATAAGGGACAGTATCCTAAAAGCTAAGGAAGCAAACTCCGGAATCTTGAAATCCTTTAAGCTGGATTTGATTACCCTGGTTTATTCCATTCCAGAGGAGCAGCCGTTCCGGCACTATACCTCCCTTCACGACCTGCTGCTTTTGGAGGGTTCGTTGATCCTGAAATCTGAACTCTACCTGGAGGCGGACCCTTTTCATATCGCACTCTATAAGACCGACCCCCATAAAGGACCGGTTGCCGCTCCCTGGATATCAATCCAAAGAAACAAAACGGAATCCAGGAAGGTTTATCCCTGGATCTGCAAAGGGCGAACCTATAAATCCTTTCAGAAAGTCGCTGAAGAATTTGTTCGTACTGTAAGAGCTTACACAGAAGCATCCAGAAAGGAGCACCAATTATGAGAGCAGCCATCTACAGCCGTTATTCATCCGACAACCAAAGTTTCGCATCGATAGACGCCCAAATTCGGGCCATACAGGAGCATTGCGAGAAGAACAACATTGTGGTCACCAAAACATATATTGATGAAGCTGAGTCCGCCACAAACGCTGACCGCCCCCAATTTATTGATATGGTGCGGGAA
>CAZEHS010000152.1:0-4104 GCA_964511875.1 uncultured Peptostreptococcaceae bacterium | reverse complement strand
TTGCAGCCCAAGGTATAAAAGGCCACTTTTCTCAAGGATTCATTCCTCCCATATCGCCGTATACATACTGTAGGATGCTGCTGGCTACAAAACCTGCAGTTTCAGTCCGCAGGATGCGCGGTCCCAAAGTGATTGCTTTCCCGCCGGCTTCAACGATCACTTTCACCTCGTCTTCTGAAAATCCGCCTTCCGGTCCGATGAATACAGCGACTTTACGCTTTACACCGCCGCTTATGACTTCGGAAAGAGGACTGGCGGATCCGTCGGTGTGCGGTACCAGAACCAGGTCGAACCCGGACAGGGACTCCACCGCATCCTTTAAAGACATGACGGGCTTCAGCACTGGCACCTTCCCCCGCTTGCTCTGTTTTGCAGCCTCATCGATGATCATCTGCCAGCGGACCCTTTTCTTATTCTCAGTTGTCATATCGTTGATCCTGACCACACATCGCTCCGTTACGACCGGGACGAACTCCGATACGCCGATCTCCGTGTTTTTCTGAAAAATCACTTCCAGCTTCTGCCCCTTGGGCAAGCCCTGAAAAAGTGAGATCTCCAGAGGCGATTCACGGTTAATGGCGTTTATCCCTGTGATTTTCAGACGAACACCAACCCTGGCAATCTCCACTATCTCAGCGACCGCTTCACAGCCTGCACCGTCAGCGATTTCCAGCAAATCCCCGACCTTGAGGCGCAACACCTTCTGTATATGCTGAATGTCCTGAATATCCGTAATGTCAATGCTGTTTTCCAGCTGCAGTGATGCACCCGGCACAAAAAAACGATTCATGTATTCTCCTTCTATTCCTATACATTCGGGTCCAGTCTGGACCTGATTGCACACCATTCACCCATCTCCTGCACCTCTAATACCTGAAGCCCGTTGATATCCAGCGCGGCAATGACCTCCTGCTTCTTTTCAGCCAGGATTCCGGAGGCTATGAAAACACTGTCAGCATGCATGAACCGATGAATATGGCGAGCCAGATAGATGATCACATCTGCTATGATATTTGCAACAATCACATCAGCGGGACCGTGAGCCTGATCAAGAAGATTCCCCTGAACGATTTCCATCTTGTCCGTAACTCCGTTCACACCTGCGTTCTCAATCGTTGCACTGGTTGCAGCCGGGTCGTTGTCCACAGCCAAGACCTTGCCGGCTCCCAGTTTTGCAGCCGTGATCCCAAGGATTCCACTGCCGCAGCCGATGTCATAGACCGTACACCCGGGCTTAACGGTCTTGTCCAGCTGTATCATGCACATCATGGTTGTTTCATGGGTTCCTGTACCAAATGCACCGCCCGGATCCATTTCAACAACAATCTCATTCTCCGAAGCCGTATATGGCTCCCAGGTAGGCTTCACAGTCAGACGATCGGTCACACGTTTCGGTTTATAGAATTTTCTCCATTCATGAGCCCAATCCTCTTCGAAAATCTCAGTACTGGTTACGATGCCTGGGCTGAAATTGATGGCGTGGGTTGCCAGGTTGTGGACCTTTTCGCGGATCATTTCAACCTGGTCATTCAATTCCTCGGATTCCTGAAGGTATCCTTTAACAACTGCATGATCTGAGCTGAATTTAACGACGGAGGGATCGAAATAATCCCAGTCGCCAACGCTTTTCGAGGAAAATATCGGATCATTTGGATCTTCTATGACAACCCCTGTGACACCGGATTCATAGAGAATTCCCGAAACCGCTTCTACCGCTTCAGAAGATGTCGTTATGCTGATTTCAAACCATTTCATTGGATTTCGCTCCTTCCGAGGTATCGGTTGAATGTATGGATGATGGCATCCTTCATGCTAAAAAAACAGGACATATACAACAATCAGTATGAGGGACAATATCCCCATTGCCAGCAGGGGATATCTGAAACGATCCTCTCCCCGTTTATGTCTGGTTAGATTCAGGATCATTGAAAAGCTGGTTATTACGAACAGGGCCAGCAGATAGTAAATATTCCTTTGTATCATGGTCATATCCCATACCAGGCGCACCGGAAACCCATAGTACCTATCGATCGAATTCGCTCTTTCCGGCATCGCCAGCAGAAAATTGACAATGATGATGAAGGTCAGGAACCAGGTCAGCACCATGGACCAATCCAGCCATCTAAGCACCCAGTCCTTACCCCGTCTCCGTTCTGAGAATAAAAGTTCGTCATGGCCATACATCGCCAATCGGTCTTCAAGGCTGCTGGCAGACATCCGCCTGATATACTCGGACTGCATATGATTGATCGCCTGAATCAGATTACCCGTCTCTTTAGCGCTCAGACCGGTAAACTGGACACGTATTTCATAGCGAAGGATACTGTCCTCAACCCGATTGGAACTGATGATCCTACCGAACAGGAGCAGCGGCACCGTATCAAGATCCAGATGGAATAGGATTCTCGACCCAATGGAAATCTGCTCAGTCACGATCCCGCGAAAGCCGCCGGCACTGATATCCCGTGTAATGACAGGCCGTCGTATGGATGAAGGATTTCCGCCTTCCTCTGTCAGCAATTCATATTTCATCTCCGCAACATAATTGAGTCTGTAGAAACCTCTCCGCTGGAGCTTTGTAACGCCGGAAACCCTGATGATCTTGATATACGTCAGATTGCCGCGCCTGTAGCGTTCATCTATTTTTGCAGTGAATACGAACGCATGTGGATTGTTCTCTTCATCATGAACGGTGTAGATCACATCAACGACGTCATTATCCCTAAAGGGATAAGGCAATCCCTTGTACATGGGCGCCAAAAGCACGAACTGAGTATCCCCGTCGCATTCTTCGATAAGGGTTCTGAATTGGAGAATATCATCCTTTGATTTCGCCAGTTCCAGTTCAACAACCTGGCCTGGCCTCAGCTCAATCCTTTGCATAGAGGGCCTCCATGATTAAAGGGCTGAAACCATTGTATCATATACCCTTAAAAATATCAGCCACCCTGATGTCAGGATGGCTGGTAGTTTCATGCGAAAGCGTTCTTCACTTTGTCAAAGAAGCTCTTCTGCTTTTCATGGGTTTCTGCGCCCATGGAATCCGAGAATTCCTTCAGCAATTTCTTCTGCTTATCGTTAAGTCTCTTCGGAATCTCAACAACAACCTTAACATACAGATCCCCGCGCCCGTAACCGTTGATATCCTGTATGCCCTTGCTTTTCAGTCGGAACACCGTACCGCTCTGAGTCCCTGCCGGAACATCGTATTTCACTTTTCCATCCAGCGTCGGAACGACTATTTGATCTCCAAGCGTGGCCTGTGCGAACGTGATGGGGATTTCACAAAGGACATCCTTGCCTTCCCTGGTGAAAATCTCATGCGGCTTCACTGTGAGGACCAGTTGAACGTCACCTCTGGGACCGCCCTTGCTGCCCAGATCGCCCTCGCCGCGAAGAGTCATTACATTTCCATTATCAACGCCTGCAGGAATTTTAATGTCGAGCTTCTTTTTCTTGCGTACAATCCCGTGACCCTTACAGGTGCCGCAGGGTTTCTCATGTACTTTTCCTTTTCCCTTGCAGCTGTCGCATTCGCGAACGGAGATTGTTTCCCCAAATATGCTCCGCTGAGCATACCTTATTTCACCGGAACCGTTGCATTGAGGACAGGTCTTGGTTCCTGTTCCAGGCTCAGCCCCTGACCCTTTGCAGGTTTCGCAATCTTCAGTACGAACGACCTCAATCGGCTTGGACACGCCAAAAGCGGCTTCCATGAATGTAAGCGTCACATTGACCCGCACATCACTGCCCTTTCGAGGACCCTGCCGCCTTGAACCCGCACCGCCGAAACCGCCGCCGAAAATTTCGCCGAAGATATCCTCAAAACCACCGAATCCTGAGAAGCCGCCTGAGAAACCGCCTTCACTTCCTGGAGATCCATTTAGACCTGCATGACCGAACTGATCATACATCCTACGCTTTTCAGAATTGCTGAGGATCTCATAAGCCTCGTTGATCTCTTTGAACTTGGCTTCAGACTCCTTCTCACCACCGGCATTTCGATCAGGGTGGTATTTCATGGCAAGCTTTCTATATGCTTTTTTCAGTTCATCGTCACTGGCGTCTTTATTGACCCCCAGAACCTCATAATAATCCCGTTTT
>CAZEHS010000151.1:0-4220 GCA_964511875.1 uncultured Peptostreptococcaceae bacterium | reverse complement strand
TCAATCTCCAGGTGCCGGCCGTTTCGCACTTGCTTGCGGCGACTTAGTTATAATATCATCCTGGTATCCCTTCGTCAATAGGGGATTTCAAAAAAAGTGAAGACATTTTGCTTTGTTGATCCTTTTCATTTATCACCCGGGTTTTCCTTCATTAAAACACCCCTTGGTTTCGATTTAATGCTCCGAAACCAAGGGGCGAAAACAGCTGATTACTTAAGATTTCTGACCAGTTCGGAGGCAGCGGACAGTCCATGCCGCTCCAGATAGGATTCTATCCCGGCTAAAACTTCGAGGGGCGCCTGGGGATTGGAGAACAGGATTGTTCCCAGGGCGACGGCTGCTGCACCGGCCAGCATCATCTCAACAGCATCCCGCGAGTTAGCGAGCCCGCCCATGCCCAATATGGGAATCTTGACCGCCCCGTAAGTCTCATAAACCATTCGGACAGCTACCGGGCGGACAGCGGGACCTGACATTCCGCCGATTCCCCTTGCCAGAACGGGTTTTCTGGTTTCAGTATCGATGACCATGCCGGTGAGGGTATTGATCATGGACAGACAGTCCGCGCCACCGGCTTCTGCCGCCCGGGCTGTTTCACGGATATCACGGACGTTGGGGCTGAGTTTTACCATAAGGTGCTTACCGGTGCTTTTTCGAACAGCATGGACAACTTCGTATACCATGGCAGGGTCCGTTCCGAACGCCATGCCGCCTGCTTTGACATTGGGGCATGAAATATTCAGCTCCAGGGAGTCAACATCCGTATCGCTTAGCCGTTGAGCGATGGCGCAGTATTCATCTATTGTGTTGCCGTTGATATTGGCGATAATTTTGACATCGAACTGCCGTAGCCAGGGAATATCTTCACGGATGAAGCTTTCGACACCAGGATTCTGCAGCCCGACACTATTGAGCATTCCCATCGGCGTTTCCGCGACTCTGGGAGAATCATTCCCCTGACGGGGCTCCAGTGTAAGTCCTTTGACTGAGATTGCTCCCAGTGCATTCAGATCGAACCACTCGCTGAACTCCCTTCCGAAACCGAAGGTGCCGGAAGCGACAGTGACTGGATTTTTGAGTACAAGGCCGTTGAGATTCACTTGAAGGTTGGGTTTAGTCATGGAAAATCACCTCCGCCCCGAAAAAGACCGGGCCTTCCTTGCAGGTACGTACATGCTCAAAGCCTTCCGATGTCTTATCCGATTTGACTTTACAGGCACAGACAAGACAGGCCCCGATACCGCAGGCCATCCGTTCCTCCATCAGGAGTTGTACAGGAATGCCCCGTTCATTGCACTGGGCTGCGACCGCTTTAAGCATCCCGTGAGGACCGCAGGCATAGACCATATCCCAGCTTTCTTTTTCCAACTGTTCCTGAAGGGGCAGTGCAATGGTTCCTCTGAATCCGGCCGATCCATCATCAGTGGCGATTATTACTTCATCGCAGGTTTCTTTATAGATTTCCAGTCCGTATGGGAGACTGCGAAAACCAAGGAGCGCTGTGATTTTTTCAGGTTGTCGCTCGGCAAGCATCTTCACCAGCTCCTGCTGAGGGGCAATGCCGATTCCACCAGCCAATACCAGATGCTTACCTCCTGATTCGGATAGTGTGTAACCGTTGCCGAAGGGACCCATGATGTTGAGCGTATCGCCGATTTTTTTTTGCGAAAGCAGGAGTGTTCCCTCGCCTTTAAGGAAGATGACAAACTGCAGGGTGTTTTGAGTGACCAGGCTGACACTGATGGGACGTCGCAGTAGTGGATACAATCCTTCCCCCGGCTGGAGGTTGTAAAATTGCCCTGCCAGGATCGGCTCTTCGTTTACTGGCTTTTCTATTTCAATCAGAAACACCCCTGGTGCGAGGACCTCATTTCGTATAATGGTCTGTTCATGGATCTGTTTCATCTGTTCACCTGCCAGTACGGTTTACCGGCACTTTCAAGAGCTGTATTGATGTCATCCTGCATTTCGATCACTGCTGACCGGGCAGCATCTTGCCAGGAGACATTCTTGTATTTTTCGTTCTGCCAGGCAAAGATTATTCCACGGGATGAATTCACCAGCGCGCCTAGGCCATCCCCATTGAAACAAGGTACAACATCTGCACCGCCGCCCCCTTGAGCACCGTAGCCCGGAACCAGGAAAAACGCCTTTGGCATTAGAGCGCGAAGCTTTTCGGCCTCTGCCGGATACGTTGCACCGACCACTGCCCCAACCGGTGAATACCCGCTGATTCCAACGGTTTCCTCTGTCCAGCGGTTGACCATGGAGGCAACATGTTCATAGATCGGTCGCCCTTCAGAAACCAGGTTCTGAATCTGGGACGAGGTTGGATTCGACGTTTTGACCAGGATAAAGAGTCCCTTGTCATGGCGCCGGACATCATCCATGAATTCCTTGAGGCAGTCATCCCCAAGATAAGGGTTCACTGTGATGATATCCGTTGGAAAACCGGAGTAGCTCGTGCTGTCTGAGCCGACAGTGCCCAGGTGAGCATTTGAGTAAGCGCGTGAGGTAGACCCGATATCCCCCCGTTTGATATCGCCGATGACGACAAGACCCTTTTTCGATGAATACAGGCACGTATCACGATAAGCCTGCATTCCCGCCGGCCCATATTGTTCATAGAAGGCAACCTGCGGTTTGACTGCCGGAACCAGGTCTGCCACCGCATCGATGATTCCCATGTTGAACTCCAGGATTGCAGAAGCGGCTGCGGCTTCAAACGAAGGCGACCCAGTAAAGGCTTTCTCTTTCAGTTCCTGTGGCAGTGACTCTAAAACGGGATCAAGGCCTACGACAATCGGGCTTTTTTTAATTCGGATTGACTGGATCAATCGGTCCATCAGCATATGAGTTTTCCCTCCTGTTTTATCAGTTCCCCACCGAGCAGGACGTCTCTTATGAACCCCTGCACTTTGGTACCTGCGAACGGTGTGTTTTTACCCTTGGATTCGAATTCGTTCGGATCAATGATCCATGATTTGTCCGGATCGATGACTATGACATCTGCAGGCGTTCCAGGCACCAATGTACCCCGGTGCAGCCCCAGTATTGCCGCAGGATTCGTAGACATGAGAGCTATCAGGGCTGAAATGCTCAACCCCCTCTTAAGAACCAGCTCCGTGTAACTGAGAGCCAATGATGATTCGATTCCCGAAATCCCGAAAGCGGCCTGCGTATATGGAAGCAGCTTGCTGTCAGCATCATGAGGCGCATGGTCCGTTGCTATCACATCGATCGTGCCGTCAATCAGTCCCCGGATCACTGCCTCGACATCCTCCCGTGTTCTTAAAGGAGGGTTCACCTTTGTTTCTGTTCTTTCCTCTGTGACGGCGTCATCCGACAGAAGGAAGTGATGGGGACCCGCTTCAGCTGTCACACGAAGGCCCTTCCGTTTTGCGGTTCGTACCAGCTCCACCCCTTCACGGGTGCTGATATGTGCGATATGAAGTTTGGCGCCGGTCTTTTCTGCCAAACGGATATCCCGGTCTATTATTCGCCATTCTGCTTCTGATGGTATCCCCGGTATGCCAAGTGTCTGTGAGCGATTGCCTTCATGCATGGCACCGCCGGCGCTTAGAGTATGATCTTCCGCGTGGCTGATAAGCGGAACCTCGGTCGGGGCGATCAGGATCATGGCCTCTTCCATAAGGCGGTCATCCATTGTGGTCTTGCCATCATCTGAGATTGCGACAATGCCGGCCGCCAGCATATCCTTGATATCCGCCAATACCGAGCCGGAAAGATCTCGGGTGATGCTGCCTACGATCTCTACATTTACGCAGGCCTGTGATTCTGCTTTTTCCTTTATCCATCTGACCACTTCCGCATTATGGATTACTGGCTTTGTATTCGGCATGCATGCCACCGTTGTGACACCCCCGGCGGCAGCCGCCCTTGTTCCTGTACGCAAGGTTTCCTTGTATTCAAATCCTGGTTCCCTCAAATGGACATGCATATCAATCAATCCAGGGGCAACAATGCATCCGGCCGCATCCAGTATTTGGTCCACTTCCCCCAGATCAGTCCCTATGGCCTTGATGACGCCTGATTCAATCAGGACATCCTGTACGGAATCCATTTGCTGCATCGGGTCAATGACACGGCCGCCTTTAATCAGAAGTTTCATTAGTTCCTCCATTTTCCCATCAAAAAACCCTTTCACATCCGGAGGCGTGAAAGGGTTACCCATTGCTGGCACAGGCATTTTTTCCTTA
>CAZEHS010000150.1:0-4400 GCA_964511875.1 uncultured Peptostreptococcaceae bacterium | reverse complement strand
ATAAGTTATTATCCGCCTACACATGCATAAGAAACCTGCGTGACTGTGTTGACCCGGTTAACTGAACGTTGCCAGGTGAGAAGCGGATAACTTCTACTTGCGTCATCACAACAAAGATATTGTATATCATAGAACAGAACGTGTCAACATGAATTTTGGAACCACCGAATACACCGAAAACACCGAATCAGAGACTTAATCATATCATCCATGGACTGATCCACCTATCCTTTTCGGTGAAATTCGGTGTATTCGGTGGTTCCATCTACTCTTCGTTTACTTAATCGGCTCAACTTCCGCAGCAGTCCTGAAACTCAGGCGGTCCATATCCTTATCCTTCTGCCGTTTCCATGAGTGAAGAATCAGGGCCAGGGTTACAACCCCGTAGGATACGAACATTCGGAAGTATTCGCCGATCATGGCATTTCCGGTGATGTACTTTCCGGCCATGGGCATGACGATGAACATCAGGTGGAACAGACCTGTACCGATTATGGCATTAGGTATGGTGGCTTTGCTGACAGTTGCGCCCCCTACCAGAAGCGCCGCGGCAGCGAACAGGGCTGCCTGGTCAGCACCGTTGTAGGTATTCAGAGTGCCTATATTCTGGAGGTATATGATCTGTCCGTAGCATGCAAGAACCGTGGAGATGACGATGGATTGGATTCTTGTCTTCTCAACAGCGATACCGGCTGTACCGGATACATGCATATCCTGCCCGACAGCGCGCATGTCCTGTCCCAGCTTGGTTTTTCGGAACCAGACTGTGAAAACACAGATCAGTCCGATAATCAGAAAGGTTCCAATAGGAATACCAATACCGGCAATCTTGATGAAAAGCAAGTTGTCGAAGCCCTTGGCAACATCCAGATTCAAGGCGTTACGAACGCCGTATCCCCTTGAAAGCAGCATTCCGGCCTTCTGGAAAGGAATAATCGAACCGCAAAGGTACAGCAGGAAAAACTGATATATACCTGCGATGAATAGTCCCAGCATCATGGAAGTGATCATTTCCCGACCTTTAGCCCGGTTAAGCACCACGCCTCCGAAATAACCCAGACCGATTGCTATGGGTGTTGCGATCAGTGCTGCCAGAACAAGTCCAGGTGCGCCTTTTATGCCCCAGTCCGTTATGAATACCAGACCGATCTGGCCGGCCATTGCGCCGAGCACCATACCGAAGTTGATACCCATCCCGGCCATTACCGGAAGCAGCAGTGCCAGAACCAGGAAGGAGTTACGTACCAGACGGGTTACAAGATTGTTCAGAAGGTATTCCGGTGAGAATTGTGAAAGCGGCATAGCGATGACGAGTATGATGAAAAACATGAGAGGCACGACACTGCCTGTCAGCATGCGGCTTACTTTTTGATTGTTGAATTTCATGGCCTACCTCGCTTTCCGCGTCAGCGCATACACAATCATACCATTGGAGATGATGATCCGAAGAATCTCGGATACGTCGATATTGATCGCACTGTTGATGACTGACGGCGTCATAGTCAGAATACCCTGGAACAGGAAGGTTCCGATGATTACGTTCATTATAGTGGCTTTGTTTACCGATGCGCCCCCGAGAAGAATCGCAGCAACGGATGGGAATACGAATGCCAGCGGGGAGTTGTACATCTGCACGAACCCGAAGCTCTGCTGATAGACAACCATTCCGATTGCGGCGATCATAGTCGATAAAATGACAGAAACGATACGCATTTTGTCGATGCTGATTCCAGAAGCTCTTGCGTAGTCTGGGTTAGAGCCGACTGCGGTTACAGCTGTACCCATTTTGGTTCTGAAGAAACCCCATACGAGCAGAGACATGAATGCGAAAAACAAAAGCATGCCTGTTGGGATGATCAGGTATTTGTTCACATCAATTTTTAGAAAATCACTGATCTGATGATACCAGTAATCCTGAATACTGATGGTGACACGGAGCCCCTCACCTTTGAAACCCTGTACACTTGCCGGATTTTTGAAGGGGAGGATCAGCCACATCATATTCATGAAGAATACAAAGGAAAAACCTACATAGGTGGCAATGATCATCTCATCGCCTTTGACCCTATTGAGCAGCTGCCCGTAAATGTACCCGAATACGGCTGCGACAATAAGTCCAACAATCATAGCAACGGATACGCCTGCGAAGCCGGTCAGGTTGAATTCCAGACTCACGACAGCTCCGATCATGCCGGCGACAAGCCCGACAGGGATGCCAAAGTTGAGTCCGCAGCCTGACTGAATCATAGGAACCATTGACAGGACCATGATGGAGCTCATCCCAAACCTTACAATCACGTCGTTAAGAGATGTGTCCAAACGTACGCCGAAGAAGGGAGCGGCCACAAATAACGATGCCAGGAAGAGGCCGATGATGACGCGAGGCCATCCAAAGTTCTTGATGAAAGCATTTATCGCAACCATTTCTTCTCACCCTCTTCGTTGATTTGATATTCTCCGGCCATCAGGAGGCCGAAATCTGCGATTTCTGCATCTGGAGGCAGTATCCCGAAAACTTTTCCCTCACAGACGATTGCAATCCGGTCACAGACTGAGCGCAACTCTTCCAATTCAGAGGAAATAATGACAACGGTCGTGCCGTTTTCCTCATTATATTTACGCAGAGCATCCAGAACCAGTTTCTTGGCACCGACATCGATTCCCCGTGTAGGTTCCGAAACGAAAAGGAGTTTGGGAGCCATAGCAAATGCCTTTGCCAGGCACACCTTCTGCTGATTTCCTCCGGAGAGGTTGCGAGAGAGCTGCTTCGAGCTTGTGCAGCGAATTTCAAGAGAATCGATATACTCCTGAGCGCATTCCTGCATCGCTTTATCGTCCCTGAACTTGATCAGGCCGCCCAGATACTTCTTGAGGAATTTTTCCTGAACCTGCATGGCGTTGAAGGCAATGTTCCAATCGATGGATTCGTCAAGAAGCAGACCTACACCCCTACGATCCTCAGACACGAATGCAATGCCGCTTTTCAGCGCATTGAACGTGTTGTTGAGCGGCAATGGTTTGTTTTCAAAAATAAGGTTTCCGCCGGAAGCGAATAGCCCCATGATTCCATTTGGAATCCCTAATTTGCCCTGTCCTGCCATACCGCCGATCCCGAGTATTTCTCCCCGACGAACCTTCAGGGATACATCCCGTATGGTCTCTCCCGGCATATCGACCCATAGATTCTTGGCCTCGAAAATGATGTCTTCCTTATCAATCTCCTTGAGTTCTTTCTTGTGCTCACCGCCGGTACCTACATCACGGCCCACCATCCATTCCGCTATCTGACGTACATCGACGCCTTCAGTCGGTTTTTCAACGACAACGATTCCATCACGAAGAACAACAATCGTATCGCATACGGATGTAATTTCATGAAGCCTGTGGGATATGAAAATGATGGAAACCCCGGTATCCGCCAATCTGCGCATGGAGTTGAGCAGAATTTCCGCTTCGGTCTCTGTAAGTACAGCAGTGGGCTCATCCAGAACGATGAGCTTCACATCCTCGCGATCGATTTCCCGTGCAATCTCGATGAACTGTTTGTGTCCGACAGGCATTTCAGATACAAGGGTGTCAGTATTCAGTCTTACTCCTAATGTATCGATGGCCTGTTGTGCACTTTTTCTTATTTCATTCATATCTACTGTTTCCAGGCGTTTTCCCAGAACTTTAGAAATCACGCTGCTTTTGGTTTTCTCCATGTTCAGCAATATATTCTCAGCCACTGTAAATCCAGGAATCAGTGAAAATTCCTGATGTACCATTCCGATTCCCGCTTTTAATGCATCTACCGGATCACTGAAGTTGATTTTTTCGTTATTGAGATAGATAGAACCTTCATAACCGCCGGTTTCGGCGATGACACTCATACCAAACAGGATCTTCATCAGCGTTGACTTACCCGCTCCGTTCTCCCCGACCAGACCTAGTATTTTTCCTTTTCCCAGGGTGAAATTGACATCCTTCAGGACCCTGTTCCCGTCATATTCCTTGCCGACGCTCTCTACTCGCAGTAATGGGTTTTCTGTAGACAATGGATTCACCTCTTACTATCCGATAATAAGTACATGCCGCTTATAATTGTTTCTTTTTTGACGCATTTTACTTGATTAACACATTAGGAACGGCCTTAAAGGCCGTCCCTAACATGCTATGGCAATTTGATTTACTTGATTGTCTTATACTTCTCAGGAACTGTTTCTTTGCTGTTGCCCAAGTAGCCTAAACCGAATACATATGTGTCCTGGTAAACCATAATGTGGTTCTTTTTCTCTTCGTTTGATACACGGTCGAAGTAGTATGAACCATTCCACTCAGCGCCTGGTGTGTATTTATCGAAGCAGGCCATCAGGTCTTCGAAGGAATCTTTCTTCATTGTGCCTTCAGCTACGTTCTTA
>CAZEHS010000149.1:0-4556 GCA_964511875.1 uncultured Peptostreptococcaceae bacterium | reverse complement strand
AAGGAGGCATTTATGGAACCCCTGCGAATTGCTCTGGCGAAGGGCCGTATTGCTCAGGATGCCATCGCCCTGTTGATTCGGGCGGGTTACGATCTTGAGAGTTTTGATAAGAACAGCCGTAAGCTGGTATTCAACGATCCGGAAGGCCGGGTCAGCATTGTTTTCGTAAAATCCGATGATATCCCCGTTTATGTTGAAAAAGGGGCCGCTGATGTGGGAGTTGTAGGGAAAGACGTTTTAGCGGAAGCGGATGCGGATATATATGAGATGCTGGATCTGAAATTCGGCATCTGCAGGATGTGCGTGGCAGGTTTCGAGCCCTGGCGGCTTCCGGCCAGGAAACTGGTGGTAGCCTCTAAATACCCTAATGTGGCACGGCGTTACTTCGCCCGTCAGGGGATCCATACCGAAGTCCTGAAACTCAACGGATCCGTCGAGCTGGCTCCCATCATGGGGCTGGCAGAAGTAATCGTGGACATCGTTGAAACAGGAAGCACCCTGCGGGAGAATAATCTGCATATCCTGGAAACCCTGTTTCCGGTCAGTGCCCGGCTCATTGTGAACAAGGTGAGCCTCAAAACCCGCTACGAAGCAGTTCAGGAACTGCTGAAAGGTTTGCGGGAACAAGTTAACGGCGAAGGAGTAAACCCATGATACGGATGAAGCTCGGCAAAAACACAGATTTCAGGGAGCTGGCCCTCCTTCAGGACCGTGCCGCAGAGGATTGGAGTGCAGTTGATAACAAGGTCCGGGCCATTCTTGCGGATGTGAAGCTGCGGGGGGATGAAGCTCTAAGGGATTGGACAGAACAGCTTGATAAATTCCGTCCGGATTCGTTGGCAGTGACACCTCAGGAAATCCAACAGGCCTGGAGTGAGACAGAACCGGAACTGAAGGAGATTCTCAAGGAAGCGGCAGAGCGGATCAGCCGATTTCACAGCTTTCAACTGGAAAGAAGCTGGACAACCGATGCAGAGCCTGGAATCTGCCTTGGACAGAAGGTGACTCCGCTGGATCGTGTCGGGATTTATGTACCCGGAGGAAAAGCAGCATATCCTTCAACGGTCCTCATGAATGTCATCCCTGCCCAGGTAGCCGGAGTACGTGAAATCGCTCTGTTCACACCTGCAGATAAAAATGGAAACGTGAATCCCCTGGTTCTTGCAGCTGCAAGAATGCTGGGAATTACCGAAATATACCGTTTGGGAGGTGCTCAGGCGGTAGGTGCAATGGCTTACGGAACCGAGAGCATCCGATCAGTTGATAAGATAACCGGCCCCGGAAATGCTTATGTAGCCCGTGCCAAGCGGGAGGTATTCGGCATCGTAGGAATCGATATGATTGCCGGTCCCAGTGAAGTCCTGGTGGTTGCGGACAGCAGCGCAAATCCCGAATGGATTGCAGCGGATCTCCTGGCTCAGGCCGAGCATGATGAAATGGCCGCTTCTATCCTTGTAACTCCGGATGCCGCGCTGCTTGAAGCCGTGGAGGCTTCAGTCAACGCTCAGCTTGCTCTGCTGCCTCGGGCAGAGATAGCCTCCAAAGCACTGGAGAATTACGGGTGCCTGATCCTGACGGATTCCCTTGAACTGGCGTTGGAAATATCGAACAAGCTGGCCCCGGAACATTTGGAACTGATGGTATCGGATCCATGGCAGGCCTTGAAATCGATAAGGCATGCAGGCGCAGTTTTCCTGGGAGCCAATACCCCTGAAGCGCTGGGAGACTATATGGCGGGTCCCAATCATACTCTTCCGACCAGCGGTACTGCCCGTTTTGCATCACCCCTTGGCGTCTACGATTTTGTGAAACGGACAAGCATTCTTCAATTTGACCCGGAAGCATCCAGTGCACTTTCGAATTCTGTATCGAAGCTCGCCAGGGCTGAGGGGCTTACCGCTCATGCCCGATCGGCAGAGATGAGGAAGCTTCGCTGAAGACTGCAATCAGACGAAAAAATAATCAGATGATTCTGATGCATTGAGAGAGGTCCATCATGCGAAATGCTGAAATCACACGTAAAACATCAGAAACGGATATCCGTCTCGGACTTGAGCTGGACGGAACAGGACAGTTCTCAGGGGACAGCGGTATCGGTTTTCTGGATCATATGCTCCATCAGGTAGCACGGCATGGCGGTCTTGATATGACTTACACCTGTACTGGCGATTTGGCTGTGGATACACATCACACCGTGGAGGATCTGGGAATATGTCTTGGTAAGGTCCTGCGGGATGCTCTCGGTGATAAATGCGGAATACGCCGTTACGGCACCAGCTATGTACCGATGGATGAGGCTCTTGCAAGAGTGGTGCTGGATTTCAGCGGCAGGTCCTATCTCCGGCTAAGCGCTGATTTTACGGCCGAACGGGTTGGGACGTTGGAAACGGAATGCGTTCAGGAGTTTTTTCGAGCAGTCGCCGAACAGGCAGGCATCACCCTCCATATGGATGTGCTTTCCGGTACCAATAACCATCACATGATCGAAGCGCTGTTCAAGGCCTTCGGGAGAGCACTGAAGGAAGCAGTGTCAGTGACCGGCGAGGGACTCATGTCAACCAAAGGAATGCTGGAGTGATAATATTTTGAGGCAACATGGACATTTCGCCACAGATGCCACAGATGAAAATCGATGTTTTATTCAGCATCTGTGTCCATCTGTGACATCTGTGGCAATGATTTTACGTTTGGAAGGGGTGCAATATGATAGCGTTAATTGACTATGGTGTGGGTAATATTCGGAATGTATACAGGGCAATGACTGAAATCGGGTTGGATGTGGAGATCACGCGCGATGCGGATGTGGTGAACCGGTCGCAGGCTATCATACTGCCCGGCGTCGGCGCATACAGGGATGCCATGGATAATCTGCGGGCAACGGGACTGATTCCCTGCCTGGAGGATAATGTGAAGCAAGGGAAGCTTTTTCTGGGAATCTGCCTAGGGATGCAGCTTCTGTTTGAGAGCAGCACAGAAGGCGGATACTATGAAGGTCTGGGCTGGATTCCAGGTACGATCGTACGGTTCAAACCCGGCCTGAAGATTCCTCACATGGGTTGGAATCGCCTGGATCTGGAACGTCCGGACCCCATAACGGAGGGGCTGGGTCCTGATCCCAGTGTTTATTTTGTCCACTCCTACTATCTTGAGACTCCTGACCCTTCGGTGATTCTGGCGACTGCCGAGTACGGCATCCCGGTTCCGGCAGTGATACGGAAAGACAATCTGATCGGCATGCAGTTCCACCCAGAAAAAAGCGGGGCGGTTGGTCTGCGGTTACTACAGAATTTCAAGGAGATGATACGATGATCCTTTATCCGGCGATTGATATACGTCATGGACGCTGTGTAAGGCTGCTTCAAGGCAAGGATGAACATGTCACGGAATATGGACAGGATCCGGTCGCAGTAGCGGAAAGCTGGGTTGAAAAAGGAGCAACAAGACTCCATGTGGTGGACCTGGACGGCGCGTTCACCGGAACGCCGCAGAACACTGAGATAGTCCGCGAAATAATACGACGGACCGGAATACCTATTCAGATCGGCGGTGGAATCCGAAGCCTTGAATCAGCCGAAGCCTGGCTGGATGCCGGAGCTCATAGGATTGTCCTTGGGACATCGGCCGTGAAGCATCCGGAGCTGGTATCGCAGCTGGCTGAAAAATTCGGTGAAAAGGTAGTTGTCTCACTGGATTGCTGGCAGGGCATGATCTGCGTGGACGGATGGGTGGAAAACTCCGATCTTGAAGCGGTGGCCTTTGCCAACAAGCTTTATGAGATGGGTATCCGCACGATCGTATATACGGACATTTCCAGGGACGGAACCCTGGAGGGGCCGAATTTAGAAGAATTGATAAACATCCAGGCAAAAACGTCCATGAATATCATCGCATCCGGTGGAGTAAGCAGTGAAGCAGATGTCAGGGCTTTGGCAGGAATAGGTGTTTATGGTGTCATAGTCGGTAAAGCGCTGTATGAAGGTAAGGTCACATTAGACCAGTTGAAGGAGTTCTTATGATTACAAAAAGGATCATCCCCTGTCTGGACGTGAATCGGGGCAGGGTCGTAAAGGGTGTTCGGTTTGCAGACATTCAGGATGTTGAGGATCCGGTAACCCTGGCCCGTTTCTATTCCGAAGCAGGTGCTGATGAACTGGTTTTTTATGATATCACTGCTTCTAATGAGGATCGGAAATTTTTTGTCGATACCATTGAGCGAACCGCAGATGTTCTGAGGATTCCGCTCACTGTTGGTGGTGGTGTTCAAACAGTTGAAGATTTTCAGCAGCTGCTTTGGGCTGGAGCCGATAAGATATCCATTAACTCGGCAGCCGTTGCAAACCCCAACCTCATCACCGAAGCGGCATTAAGGTACGGCAACCAGTGTGTGGTGCTGTCCATGGACGTGAAGCAGACCTCGCCAGGCAAATGGGAGGTTTTCACCCGCGGCGGACGGGTAGCCACCGGCATGGATGCTTTGGAGTGGGCTGTTAAAGGTGTGTCGCTGGGCGCAGGAGAACTTGTATTGAACTCGATCGATTCCGACGGCGTCCGCCAGG
>CAZEHS010000148.1:0-4563 GCA_964511875.1 uncultured Peptostreptococcaceae bacterium | reverse complement strand
ATTGCCAGTCCAGATCTCCGGCGCAGTAGGATTGATTTCCCAATATCACCAGGTCCATATTGAATAACGGGTAATGGTATACTCTGGCACTGACGCCTGGATCCTCACCGGTATGCCCATATCGGATAAGCGTCCCTTCTTCAATATCAAACCAGATCCCATAGCCATATTTCCATTTCTTATCCACCATCACCTGCGGTGTCAGGATGCGCTCAGTGAATTGCTCGTTGAGGAGGCGGCCGCTGCGTAAAGCCCGCATGAAATGGACCAGGTCCCATGCTGTACAGTAAGCCCCACCATCCGGGAGACCATACGCCGGCAGAGAATAGATGTTCCGTTCCCAGCCTATCAGACAATTGCCCGCATCCCGAACGGGTATATAACCTTCAGCCAGGTCAGATGCCACATGGGTCAGAGGAATGAAATCAGAGTGATTCATCCCCGCCTTCTGGAATATATGCCTGCGTATGACCTCGTCATAGGGAATTCCCGCTGCCTTCTCAAGCATCAGACCCAGCAGGACATATCCGGCATTGTTGTAATCAAATCCGGTTCCCGGAGCACGTTCCGGCTCCTTATCCATAAAGAACGGCAGCAGCTTGCTTGGAGAGTCCACAGAACATGGACCAATTGTTTTCCATAGGTTTTCGAACTCCAGCGGATCTTCATCGTCCGTGTAGTCTGAAATTCCCGAAGTATGCGTCAGCAGTTGTGAAACAGTAACCGACTCCGGAATCGTTGTGTTTTGAAGGTCCAGATAAGGAACCACCGGAGTGCGCCAGTTCAGTCTTTCCGCCTCGATCATCTGTAGAATTGCGACCGCAGTGAACATTTTTGTGATGGACGCAGTAGCAAATCGCGTTTCCAAACGGTTAGGCACGCCGTACATCCTGCTGGCTTCACCGCACGACTTCTGATAAAGAGGATGGCCGTCTCGGGCTAATAGGACAACACCGGAAAACAGTTCTCTCTCCAGGAAAGATTCCATCATTTGATCGAAGGCTTGAATCATAGGTCCACCTCAGGGAATTCGGATACAGTTAATAATTCTTCACCAACCTTAAAATCCCTTCTCAGCTTTCAAACAAGTTATAAGGGAGCGACCGCCGCATCATTCGAATGCGACGGTCGCTCCCTTAATCGTTTCCTTTATACTACCCTATCTCACCGGACAGGCGCCCGATTCACAACCATCCGTTCCAATATCCAGCTGCGTTTCTACCTTTTCATACTTCTGCAGCAATGAGGGACGGAAAGGCTTCATTGCGCTCTTTCGCTTTTTGTATTCAGCCTCATCAATGGCTTCGTATGGCAACAGCTCATAGAAACTGTCCTCCAGTGACAGGAAGGAAATTGCCATCACATCATCCCAGTTCTCCCACACCCACTCCTCGACCGCTTCCCACTCATGAGATCTCACATGAACCGTAATGGAGCAGTTGTGATCCACATAATGCTCCATGAACAGCTTGTAATTCTCCAATTGTTCAAGTGCTGTCACATCGTATTTAGTCTTTCCCTGAGGGGATTTCTCCGGGAATTCGATTACTTTTGTCGTGCATGTCTCCCAGTCCTGACCAACCTCCGGCTTCACAGGGTAACCAAGATCCTCAGATACCTTTACCAAAGGATCATTTGCATTGATTCTGACCCGGCGGATGAAGTATGGGGAATGTGAGTAATGGACCCCACTGGATACCGAAGGCAGCTGCGAGAGAGTACCCTCTGGTTTGACGGTTGTCACAAGGATAGGTGGTTTGTCTCCCAGCTCCATTGCGTAGCTCTCAGCTTCCCGCTGTGAAACGCTTCGAAGCTTTTTAAGAACCTCGATTTGCTCGTCCCTGTTCAGACCTGTTGCATTGACCATATCCTGCCAGCCTGTAAGGGAACAGCCGATGAGCTTATCCCGACGCTGTACTTCATCCCATTTCGGCAACTCAAGCTCAACGCAGGTCATGCGGTAGCCCGCACGGGCAGAAAGCTTCTGGGCTTTCAGCAGGCCGTTTATATCCAGAGTCCCATCCTCTTTTACAAAGGCGAAAACATTGACCGTTGTCAGGTTGCACAGACCCTTGCTGTCCAGGAGGATTTCTCCGCAGGGGTTCACACCGTTGAAGTTCGGGCGCCGCTTCAGACCCGCCTCGGCATTTACCCATCCCGGTTCACCGGAATAACGCATCGCCTCGATCTGCCAGTGCAGCTTCTCCCGGCTGGGTTTCTCGGTATAATAGATCGAGTTGTTGCTCATCTGGCGGTGCATGATGTCCTTGTCGATGACCCACTGCCCTTCCACCTGTTTGTACAGATGGGTTTTCGCCTCGATGCTTTCCTGGTCGGTCTGATCGATCAATACGATTTCTGCCGTTCTGCGAACGCCCCCAACCACTACATTCTCACCAATGACATTGGCAATATCCAGGCAATCGATAGGTCGCAGTTTGACTCGCTTTGTTTCATCAAGCAGGCTTCTTTTGCGGATGACACGGTTGATCTTTTCAAACATGGACTTCAAACTGGAATGTCCGCTAGCAGTACCCCCGAATCGCTTCAGGCGCTCACCCTGAGGTCTGACATGATCGTAATCCACTATGATTGTCTTGATGTCACGATACTCCAGGCTGTAAATCAGACGGAAATAGAAATCCAGAGCCTGGACCCACCCTTCCTTACTGTCGCCGATTGTGATTTTCACGGTATTATTATAGATGAATTCCAGGCTTGTGTTGTCTTCCCGCTCACCCCTTGGCATAGCGGTGTAGTCCTTATGTACCAGCTCATAATCCGTTCGCACTTTAGGAAGCATTTCAACATCTTTTTTCAGAATCCGCAGCCCTACTCCGCTGCCGATCATCAGCAGATAAAAGACATCCTTGAAAGCCTCGAAGCTGTCGATTATTTGAAACGAGCAATTGAAGTTTGACATTGGGTAGTGACGGGTCACTTCCGTATTTCCGACCCAAAACGTTCGTCCTGAAAGGAATTGACGGAGATTGAATATGTTATCGTACAATTCTTCCGCTTCCGATCTGCTGGTAGGTGCCAGGCTGCAGCTGTATTCAACAGCTCTCTTCACCGTTTCCCACCAGAACTCACGGCGTTTGGCTTCTGGGAGCCATCGGGAGTAGGTCCGATAATAGACGAAGTTTCCCAGCTCACCCATAGGAGACATCTTGTGTTTATAATGGCTCACAAAATCGTCAGATAACAGGGCGCTGTCGGATGTGGTGGTCATTCGCGTCCGATCCCGTTCATTGCGGTAAATGATATATTTTTTAGCAACATCCCTTCTGGGGCTGCTCATCAATTGGTCTTCAACCATGTCCTGGATGTTTTCCACATCCACAGGCGCATCGCTGGTTTTCAAATCCTCATAGATTTTCTTGGCTATGGATTCACTCAGTTCACGATCGACACCATTTTCTGTTTCCATCATGGCCTTCTCAATTGCCAGGATGATCTTCGTGCCGTCGAATTCGACCGAGTTTCCGCTTCGCTTCGAGATTTTAACCATTTCATTTCCTCCTGATTTACGGCAAGTATTATCTACATATTGTTGTTGCCGTTCTTCCGTACACCATATATTGTATCATCACCGTTTTGCAGGTACAATAAAACAATCTCTTTCAGGCCAGAAAAATTTTCCATAATGCCCTTCACAGAATTACAGTTTTATGCGTTATCCCACTCCCTGATTGTCTGCCTAAAAAAAGAAACCGGTTTTCACCGATTCCTAAATTGTATTATTCATTTGTCTCGGATACCCTGCCGGTCTTTTTCAGGAACAACGCTTCCATCTCATCTTTGCCAGATGTGGACCGTATTCTCCTGGATGGTTTTCCTGCCAGGTTAAGAACAGTTTCCGGTTTACCGGTCTCGTCCCATGTCCATGACTTCAGATCGTTCCAGTCGAAAAATTCCATTTCTAAGAAAATACCATTCTCATGGAACTGATAAGGACGAATTCCGCGAGCAATCCACCATCCACCGAATATGAAAATGATTGCGCCGAACATCCAGTCACCATTGATCAGATCATTGAGACCTATCAGCATGAAAAACACCGAACCGATCACATCCGCATTATATCGCTTCCTTGGAAGCTTGAAAATCAGTTCGCCCGCTCGTTTTACCCCGTCCATATATTGCCTGATCATCCTCGCCAGAAAAACAGTGGCCAGAACCAGCATGAAAAATGACAGACTTTCCAACATCGCCATAGAATTTACCCCTTAATTTTGATGTACTCCAGCAGCTCTTCCGCTGTAGCATCCGAATATCTACCTGCCTTATAGTCCTGCATGCAGACAATCCGGTCCGCTTGATTACCATCTGCTATCCGCTGCTTGAGTATTTCAGGTCTCTCAACGAATATGCCTGTCAATCTGTTGTTCACAAAAACCAGGAATGTAGGGATATATGCCTTCCGCTCAGTGTTATGGGCGCCGATTATAGCCTCATTGCCATCCCTGCCGAGTATCTTCACCGATAGGCGGGGACTGTGCTCAGCCATCATCTCCAGATCCGTCAGGTTGATCACACAATCCGGACACCAAGGCTCTGAAA
>CAZEHS010000147.1:0-4639 GCA_964511875.1 uncultured Peptostreptococcaceae bacterium | reverse complement strand
ACACACCACCAGCGCCAATGATAAGGGCTTTGGCCATTTGTCGACCTCCTTTAACGTTTTTTTTATTTACTGCAGACTAAATTATAGTAGAAACACCCCTGATAATCAACATATGTTTACGTAATATCTGGATCAGAAAAAAAAATACCCGTACCAAACCGGGCAGCCGGGTCGGAATGGGTATTTTGCGGCTTAATTCAGTGCAACGATCATACCTTCACGCAGATTCTTTGCCTTCTCAATCCCTACGGAGACTTCAACCAGCTTGAGAGCAAAATCCAGGGCGGTTCCTGCTCCGCGGGATGTGATCACGTTGCCGTCCAGAACGACCGGCGCATGAGATATTGTGGCGCCTTCCAGCTGGGGTTCGAAGCCAGGATAACAGGTAGCGTTCTTCCCTTTCAGGATACCAAGGCCTCCCAATATGCTCGGGGCAGCACAGATTGCCGTCACCCATTTTCCTTCAGCATTATATTTTTTCAGCAATTCACCCAGTTTGGTACTGGCTGCAAGATTCCTGGTACCGGGCATGCCACCGGGAAGAATAAGGATGTCGGCGCCCTGATGATCCACGAATTCGAACAACTCGTCCGTGATGACTGGAATCTGGTGGGCACCTCTAACCTCCCGATTACCGGTCATGGAAACCATGACTATTTTCACGCCTGCACGCCGAAGTACATCCACCACAGTCACTGCTTCAATTTCCTCAAAGCCCTCTGCAAAAAAAACATACCCTTTCATACGTACCTCCTCTCGAGTGTTCAACGGCCTCGCAGCCAGTTCATCATTCGGCTGACAGCAAGGTGACTTCCTCAATCGTGACAATCCCCTCCTGTACCCAGGGAACAATCAGGGCTGCGAACCCTAGAATTTTCTCTTCCGTGTCAATGATATCGATGATCACCGGCAGGTTTCCGCTTAGCTCAACCAGACGGGCCGCATGCATATGCCCTTTGTGGCCGAAGCCGCTGATTCCTCGGGTTATGGTGATTCCGGCCATCAGATATTCCCTGGTCTTCTTCATGATCACTTCAAACAGGCTGTGACCCTCATGCTGAGCTTCTTCAGTGGTGTAGATCCGAAGCCGGCTCCGTTTTTCTTTTCTCATATGTTCCCCCCAGCAAAGACATATCCCAGCCAGTACCCGATAAGTCCGACAGCGACTGCTGCCAGAAGATTAAGTACAGCGGTGCCATACTCCCCTTCCTCAATCAGCCTCAGACTTTCCAGCATCCAGGTGGAAAAGGTCGTAAGCCCGCCCAGAATCCCAGTACCTAAGAAAAGCATCCACACGGCTGCAAGGGTGCTCCCCTGCAGGAATCCAAGGAGAAATCCACCGATGACATTGGCAATCAGCGTCCCCCAGGGAAAAAGGCCGCGGAAGCGGTTTCCGGCCCAACGCGCTATTCCGTACCGGCACAGGCTTCCGATGCTGCCCCCGATGCCTACCCATATCCATGAAAAGCTACCCATGGGATTCACCTGAACGGATCAGGATTCTCGCTCCAGTAACCCCAAGGAATGCTGCACAGATGCCGCCTGCCAGTGACAGGACCAGGTAGAAACCTGCTGCGCCGGTTCCCTCGTGCATGTTGAGGCTGAATGCTTCGGAACAAAGACCGGAAAATGTGGTGAAGGCCCCTAAGAATCCGGTCGAAATTCCGGTTCGAATCGGAGTGGAAAGCCGAAGACGATCCAGGCTTATTTCCAAAAAAGAGGACAGCAGGAAAGCACCCAAAAGGTTGATTGCCAGAATATTCATAGCGAACCCGCTCCAGGTCATTGGGACCTGAGAGAGTCCGTAGCGGCTGAGAGCTCCGGCAAAGCCGCCAACGGCAACTCCAAGCCATGTCTTGTATGCCATATTCAGCTCAAACCCCCAATTTTTCAATTCTTTACTTCATCATAGCAAAAGAAGGGGGGCGGAACAACCATGAACCGATGGTTGATACATACCCATCGCTCTGAAAGCTAACCGGCACCTGTCGTTTTTTTAATCATCCGCCACCCATGAATCTGACGATTTCAATCCTATCCCCTGGTTTCAGGCGGATATCCTTCCACGATGACCGTTCCGGTATGCGCCCGTTATGCTCGATTACGACCGATTCCGCATTCAGCGTCAGCTCAGCAAGGAGTGATTGGATGGTATGGGCTTTATCGAAGACCCTCTTTTCTCCGTTGATTTCAAGCACCCTGCTCAACCACCTTTGCTGTCAGTCTGTTCATGGTCCGCATGGCGCACAGGTCACCGCACATGGTGCAGGTATCCTCCTCAGCCGGCTGTGATGACGCACGGTATGCCCGCGGCTTCTCCGGTTCAAGTGCCAATGTGAACATCGCTTCCCAATCGATGTGCTGCCGTGCCTTGCTCATTGCATCGTCCCAGTCACGGCTTCCTGGAATACCCTTCGCAATGTCACCTGCATGCGCGGCAATCCGCGATGCGATGATGCCTTCTTTGACATCCCCTAAATCCGGCAGACGCAGATGTTCCGCTGGTGTCACGTAGCAGAGGAAATCTGCGCCGGCGCTTGCTGCAACAGCTCCGCCGATAGCCGAAGTGATATGGTCATATCCCGGAGCCACATCGGTCACTAATGGCCCTAAAACATAGAAGGGCGCTCCGTGGCACAGTTTCTTCTGGAGCAGCATGTTGGCTGCGATCTCGTTCAGGGCCATGTGCCCCGGTCCTTCTACGATAACCTGAACCCCAGCCTCCCAAGCCTTCAGAGTAAGATCGCCCAGTTCGATCAGCTCAGATATCTGACATCCGTCGGTAGCGTCAGCCAGGCTACCTGGACGCATGGCATCTCCAAGGCTGAGAGTCACATCATAGCTTGCGCAGATGGCGAGCACACGGTCGTAATGTTCATAGTAGGGATTTTCCAAGCCGGTGGCATCCATCCATGCCATCATCAGTGAACCGCCGCGGGATACAACCTGCGTTGTCCGTGGATGTCTTTTGATCCGATCCAGCATCCTCCGGTTAGCGCCCACATGAAGGGTCACAAAATCAACGCCGTCTTCCGCATGTCTTTCGAGAACCTCCAGGAAATGCTCCGCCTTAAGCTGGTCAAGAGGAAGCTCGGTGAATCCCAGGATATCGTATACCGGTACCGTGCCGATGGGCAGCGGAATCTCATCAATAAGGCGCATGCGAAAGGGCGCCGTTTTGCCATAAGCGCTGAGATCCATGATTGCATCGGCCTTCATATCCACAGCCAGCCTCGCTTTTTCCCATTCGCTCTCCATGCATATGCAGTCCCTGCTGATGCCCAGATTCACGTTGATTTTCGTCTTCATTCCGGTGCCGACTGCACGACCAGTCACATTTCTATGGTTCCGGTTTGCAGGAACAGCTATCGTACCTCGCTTCAGTCCCTCTACAATCTGTTCGACGCCGCAGCCCTCATGCTGTGCCGCCGTTTTCATCTGCAACGTCACTTCATTGGAAATTGCGGACTGCCGCTGTGTTTTAAATGATGTCATCATTGGTTCCCCCTTGGATTGTTTTTCTTATATTCCTGATGCATGCTGCCGGATCCTCTGCCCCGACTATTTCGGTGACCATGGCTACACATGTTGCGCCACGTCCTATCACTTCGTTCAGATTATGCAGCTTGATTCCGCCAATCGCAACGAAGGGAATGCTGACATTCTTTGTAATGTAATCCAGATATTCAAGGCCGACCGGGTCACAGACATCCGACTTGGTTAATGTGCTGTAAAGCGGGCCTGCCCCTATGTAGTCGGCGCCTGCAAGGACGGCATCCTGTGCCTGCTTCGGGCTGTGGGTGGAAATACCCATCATTCGCTGGGCGCCGATCAATGCCCGAACCTTTTCCGGCGGCAGGTCATCCTGACCGATATGTACCCCATCGGCTTCAACAGCGAGCGCCAGATCCACATGGTCATTGATGATGAAAAGGGCTCCGGCCCTGTTGGTGAGTTCTCGAAGCGCCATGCATTCCCTGTATTTTTCCTTGATGCTCTTGTGTTTTTCCCTATACTGTATGACCCTGATTCCGCCGCGGAGCATGGCAGAAACCATCTCGGAGTTGCTGCGCCCAAGAGACCAGGTTTCGGCGGTTATGCCGTAGATGTCCGTTCTCAACAGATCGAGCCGTCGCGCCCTTATGTCATCCAATTTCTGCACCTCCCCGCAGTGCGATCCAGTCCTGTGTTACAGGTTCCAGGCCCAGGCCAATCAGTGTGTCTTTCATCTCTGCCAGGCTTCTCCCGTCAGAAATCTCGAACTGATCTTCCGATATATCCCCCACCTGCGTATAGCCTCCCACCCTGGTGCTCGATCCCGCTGACATCCGTGTGATTCCAAGACCGGCCAGCGCATCTCTCAGGACTGCAGGCTCCCTTGTGGAAAGGGCAAGATCAGCCTGCGGCATCCATAACCTCAATGCAAGGAGCGCCTGAACAAAATCCCGGTCACTGACCACATGGGGATTGAACATGCTTTCGGCAGCAGGCCTCATCCTGGGCAAAGAGAAACCGATCTGCACCTCAGGATATTCTCGCTGCAGCCACCGTCCATGAAGGGCCAGTGTCAGGACATCGAGGCGCCAATCTCCAAGGCCCAGCAGAACGCCCAGATTCACTGACCGCATACCGCCCTGGC
>CAZEHS010000146.1:0-4712 GCA_964511875.1 uncultured Peptostreptococcaceae bacterium | reverse complement strand
GACTTAGGATCTGGCGTTTTACGACGTGGAGGTTCGAGTCCTCTTGCTCGCACCAAAGAAGTACCGAGAAAAATGAACGTTCAGGAAACTGAGAACGTTCATTTTTTTTGTTCCGTGCATGAAATTGGGGTTTGGGTGAAAAGACAGAGTGTCAGGGTGTCTATTCTTCTGAGGATACCGCTGCAAGTAAAGTGGCCTTTCCTAAACGCCAGGTCCAAAAGGCTGCAATCAGTGAGAGGACGGCTACCCAGATCCATAGGGTCTGTTGTGTGCTGTGCTGGAGATACCAGCCTGCCAGACAAGTACCGATAGCACTTCCGCCGGCGTATGTTATGCCGGAGAGTGAGCTGAAGCGAGCACGGTAGTTAACAGGGCTCAGAGCCGCCAGAAAAACACCTGAATGGGTGGAAATCAATACTTCCCCCAACGTCCAGATGACAGTCGCAATCATCAGCATGGATACCGAATGGAGATACCCAGTGATGCCGAAACCCACGGCATACAGAACGCCACAGGCAACGATAGCGTCTGTAGGGGCACGGTGTCGGGTCCAGTGGGTGAGAATCGGGGTAGCGACCAAGCAGGTGATAGCGTTGGCGCTTATGAGTATGCCGAAGATCATGGGGCCCCGTTCCTGGAAGAGGTCGCTAAGATACAGGGGCAGTGCAAAGACGTTCTGAATGTATACTACATTGAAAAGAGTCATGATTCCGAGAAAGCTCAGAATCACCGGTCTGTTCAGCAAGGCACGGAGCCAGTGGTCATGATCATGCCGTTCCGCTTCCGGAAGGGCATATGCGGCCTGGCCGGAAGATTTTATGGATATGAAGCGCCATACGACCAGTACTCCCAGCAGCGAGGTGACCGCATCACCGATGAAGATCAGAGGCAGGCTCCTGTTAAAAAGTATTCCTGCGACCAAGGGGCCGAATGCCACTCCCAAGTTGATTCCCAGGTAGTTCAGGGAGAATCCGGCCTTTCTTTTTTCTGGAGGGAGGCAATCGATGAGCAGGGCCATAATTGCTGGTCGAGTCATATTGGCAAAAAAGCTCTTTATCAGTAAAAGCACTACCACCATCTCGGCGGGGAAGGGTCCCAGGCAACTGAGAGTGGCTAGCGCAGCCAGGACCTGGAACAGCACATATGCGTGCTTCTTCGGCATGTGGTCCGCAACTTTTCCGCCTATGAGCATGGCGGGGATCCCAACCAAAGCATTGAGGGTCATGACCAGTCCGGCGGTCTGTGCGCCATAACCCAGGCGGGTGGTGATATAGAAGGAAAGGAACGGGGCGACAAAATCTCCGAACCGATTGATGACTTGAGCCCCGAAAAGTGCGTACACAGGGGCTGGCAGGCCTCTGTATTGTCTGATGATCTGCATGGTATTCACCGCTTTTTGCGTTTAACCCTATTCTATCGTACTCTTAAGTCTTAAATACATTAACATCTCGTAATGATATGTAAATAAGAAAGACCTCGTTGATGAGGTCTTTCTTGTTTTAGATGTTTGTCAGCTTAATGCTGCAGGACTTTTATAGGCGGAATCATCTTCTGTCATATCAGATGGTTCGGTAAACGACAGATTCTCAGTCGATAGCGCTCTGAAAGAATCACCCTGAATAAGCGCTTTGCGGTGCTCCGTTTTCATCTCTTCCAAGGCGTTCTCAGCCTGATGTATCAGCTTTTCCACTGAATGGCCGCTATTTTTCGTGTAGAAAACGACGCTGAAAGATAGATCCATTTCCGATAGAATGGTGACCGAAGAATCCGAGGAATCATTCTGGCGGGCGGAAATATCCTGAAAACCATGATGATCCTTATAGGATTGGGTGAGTTTCCTTATGACAACCTCCGTACGCACCTCATTTGTACCTGAGAGCATGATCATGAAGGTATCATCAAGATGCCTCGCAGCTATATCGGTCGATCGAATAGCCGTAAAAATCATTTGGGCGGTTTTCTGGATCATCAGGTCTCCAGCCTGCTGTCCGTAAGACTCAAAATATGATCCGTATTCATCCAAGCCCATGAGCAGCAAACTGAAATTCTCAGTGATTCCTGTATCCACATCGACCTTTATCTGTTCAAGCTGCTTGATCATTTCATCCCTTGTAAGCAATTGCGTAAGATTGTCGCGGACTGAAGCATCAAATAATCCTGCATTCGCCTGACTCATGCGATCGCTGCGATCACGAATCCTTCTGTTGATAGTTTTAATGGATTTATCCTTTTCTGAAACCGCTGTTTTCAGCTCTTCCGTTTTTGCGCCGAGTGAATTTGCCATGTGGTTGAAGGATCGGACCAGATGGGACAGTTCCTGCGGCGAATTTGGCTCTTCAACTGGTTCAAATAAACCATTTTCAAAGCGTTCTGCGGATACGGCGACTTTATTGATGGGCTCTGAAATGTTATGTGAGAAGTGGTTGCTTTGAAATGTAACCAAGCCTGCAAGAAGAATTGAAGCTGCAGCAAGCAGACCCGCCATCATATAAAGTGGTGAAAAGACAACCCGATTTGACATGGCAGTACAGAGCTTCCATTGGTCAGTTCCGGGTATGATGGAATAAGCTCCTATCTTTGAACGGTTGTCGCTCTTATCGAAAAAGTCAAAAATGCCCGATTCTGCCTTGAAGCTGTCTTGGCCGATTATATCCGCGCCGGCGAAGCTTGGCTTGGAAGTATCTTTGAATCCTAACTTTGTAAGGGATTCAGGGGATGGATACGATATGGCAGATCCGTTCTTATCGATAATCCAGCTGTATGTGGACTCGTGGATGGCGGCATCAGTAAGGCTGTCAGTCAGCTTTCCAAGATCGATTGCACTCCCCATGACTCCTGTGATGATGCCCTGTGAATCACGGATGGATGCAAGAATCACAATGACAGGAGGCTTATCAGTCTGTGTAGCTGTCGGATCAGAAATCATGTAGTCCAGATTCCCTTCAAGCAGTTTTATGAAATAGGGCATTTTTCCGATATTGCCGGTTTCATTGAACATCGAGAGGATGGACCCATCAGTCTTTGCGTACAGGGCATTGACAAGAAGCCGATTCTCGGAATCCGAAACAATGTTTTTCAGAAGGGAAATGATTTCATTCCCATCCAGTGATTTCGCAGCGGCTGTTTTTGAGAGGTAAACAAGCTTGTTGACCTCCTGCTGGAGCCGGAGTGCTATGATCTGAGAACGCAATTGTGAGCTTTCAATCATCGAATTGCGGGCTTCCTTCACAAGAAGCTGCTGTCCCTGGAAGACGAGGACAGCTGTTAGAAGAACCATGATGATCAGCGTGAGTGATAGAAAACGATAAAGAATTTCCTGACGAATCCCTTTGGTCATTCGGCATCATCCCTTCCTATGAATAAGATTAGGTATATGTTAGATTGGTATACCCTTCAGGGATGAATTTAATCATGTATGCAAGGACAAATTCTATGATTTGGAGGAACATAACCGCGAAAGATTACGCATCGGCAGAGGCTTCTGCTACTTTTTGGAAGGTGCCCTTGATTCTTTTTCGGCGGTAATCCGTGCATCTATTTCGCTGGCCATCTGAGCAATCTCATCGTCGTCAATCCCACAATCATACCCCAACAATCTAATCAAGTGATCTTCAATGATACTTGGAGTAATTGATTCAAAGTATCCCCATATGAAGCCCTTTAAGCTGTCTTTGATTATCGCAAGATGGATAATGCCAGATGAAATACCCTCTGGCCGCACTTCATGCATTACCTTGATCGTATAACCTTTGGTCATATTGCTGTATAGCTCAATAAGATTATCTTTATCCATATCCATCATGTCTCAACCCCTATACCTGTGCGATGTAGAAATCATGAGGCATTTTGACTTGGTACTTCGCATAATCAACGGTAGAATACTCGATGATGTAGCCTGATGCTTTCAGGGAATTGAAAAGATTTTCCTTCTGAGGGGTTTTATAATCGTTGAATTGTGTGATGCTGAGGTCGACTGTCCCCTTTTCAATATCCAGTTCAAGCTGGTTCCTGATGATCTCCAGTAATTCACGTTCATCGGAAGATAACAGCATTGTCAGCCCTCCTTAATGATTTGGATAGGTAATCTTTATCCGATGCCTAACAGTTCTAAGACTCCCGCTTCTAAAGCGGGAGTAGAGAACTGTAAAGGCCCTGGATCAGCTCTACTAAGGTTCAGATGGAGTAGAAACTCCACCTGAACCAAGGATCGCTTCATCGAAATCCTACACATCATATATACCCAGAAACATACATATTACTCGGTTCCGCCAGAATTTGAATCAGTCAGATGAATGCATTCGAACTCATACCACGAAAACGTTGTAAGTGGTAGTGGTAATGTCATAACCGGACATGTCATTTCGACGGCATTTGCTGTAAAATTTTAAGTAAATAATACAAATTGATCTCGCTGACAAAACGAATCGCAGATAAGTCATATCAAAAAAGGATGGTGGAATCATGAGAGGACATAAAAAAATCGCATTCATTATGGTTTTAATGTTGATTCTTAGTATTGCATTGCAGGGCATGGCTTTTGCTGAACCCAAAAATGAAAAAAGCGGCAATGACAAAGTCAGCAGTGGCAACAGCAACAACGGCAACAACAGCAACAACGGCAACAACAGCAACAACGGCAACAACGGCAACAACGGCAACAACAGTGACAACGGCAACAACAGTGACAACGGTAACAACAGTGACAACGGCAA
>CAZEHS010000145.1:0-4738 GCA_964511875.1 uncultured Peptostreptococcaceae bacterium | reverse complement strand
CGGTCAATCAAGCGGCTCTGGGTTAGGTAGGCGATAACCCGGTTGGCGTTTTCATGGCGGGGCGGCAGGATCAGTGGCTGGGTTTCCTCTTTTTCAGCGGACTTTGTCATGGGATTTGCCACAGGCAGTTTTGGGTTTTGCTCCCCACTGAAATCCATAAGGTTCAGAGTATCCAACACCAGCCAGACTGCTTCTTTGAAATCCCTTTGATTGGGCTCCGGAAAGTGCATGGCAAAATCAATGCAGCTGCCCCCCAGACGGTTCTGGCTGTGCCAGCACCATTTGTTGTGGGAGATTTTCAGACTGTCGTGGCCCTCCAGATACTGTTCGTTGGCTCCGCTTTTCTTGGTGCTGTATCCTAAGCGCCGGATGAATTCCAGCAGATCGGACTCTCGAGCCATTCGTATCTCTTCCGGGGTGGGAAAAGACCTGTTCCCCTTGTTATGGATCCTCTTCACCGGCTCATCCCCTTTCCAAGGGTCAGCCCTTCCTTCTCCTTCCCTTTTATCACCACATCGTTGTTGTACTTCTCCAGCCTTCGGAAGAAATCGTCCTGTACCGGCTTCAGCAGGCCGACTTGCTTCCAGTAATCCCACGTGCTTTTCAGAGCTTTGAAATCTGCACCGTGGCGCAGGAGATATCCTGCAGTGGTGAAGCTGTTACTGTCAGCACAGAGAGACAGGGCTTCGGTCATATAGTAGTCTTTTGATTCTCCGGTCTTTTGGATCAGCTTATCCACTACCCGGTCCACCCGATCTTCAGCAAAACGAAAGATCAGGTAGCCGCTTCCGGGGCAGTCCATGGAATCGGCTTTATCAATCAACTGCTCTGCCAGTTCCAGATGGCCGCCGGATGCAAGATAGCCGGTATATCCACTGATCAGACGGGCGTCGGGTATGTCTCGGATCATTTCTGCGATGGCTTCGGTATTATCTGCCTGAATGGCTTGATTGAAGGCCTCTTGAATATTTTCCTTTTCAGGAGCATAAGCGCAGCCGTCAGGCCGGATAAAGATGATTTCATTGTTCAGGTTCCAAAGGCTTCGTGGAATCTCGCATTCCAGTAGGAGGGTTTCTCCGTTTTGCAAAGTATATGAGCCCGTTTTAAACACATGCTGCAGGGTCTTCATTTTTTCTGTGTCCCCATCCCTGGCTTTCTCAAGGATCTCCCGTAGCCCTTCGGCCTCTTCCAGACGTTCTTCGGTCAGCATCTTCTTGTATACATCTCTTCCCCACTGCAGTTCCAGCATCAGCTCTGGAGGCTCCAGCTTCATTACCTGTTTCATATCCTGACTCAGGGTATCCAAAGAGGACGTGCATCCCATATGAAACCACCGCCGCCGTTCCGATTCATCAATCAGCCGTTGGTCCTTGGCATCATGGGCATTGGGGCTTCTCATTTTTTGCTCAAGGGTTTCGTTCATCTTGCTTTGACTGTACTGCTGGTTCAGATAATCTTGCAGGTCCATGGGGGAACATTTCCAGGTGAGTCCTGCCAGTTCCACCGTATCGATGTTGGCAGTATTCCGTATCTTAGCGATCCGTTCCCAACCTTTTTCGATGGCCTCCAGCGGATTCTCAGCTGTCACCACACGGCTGACCATCTCCCGTTTGTGAGCAGCGTTTCGCCCTTCCTTGGTGGGATCTCTATGGGTAAAGACGTATTGAAGGGAATACTCCCTGGGTGGATCCAGAATGTCCTCTCGAACACTATTGTCCCGATTCCCCGCGACCCGCATGTTGCTCCATTTTGATGTGGACTTTTGCTGGTAGAGGCCCTTCTCTGCCAGTGAAACATAACTATCTTTACCTGTGACGATATGATCCACCAGATTTATGTTCACTGTTTCCAGGGCATATTTGACGGCATAGGTCAGATCGATGTCCTGTTTGCTGGGATCCGGATTTCCGCTGGGGTGATTGTGGGCCAGGATGACGGAGTGGGCATCGTGAAGGAGGGCGGCCTTGACGATTTCCCGGGGATAAACCGCCGATTCGTTGACCACGCCGGAGCTAAGAACTTTGGTGGCGATAATCTGGTTCTTGGTAGTGAGAAAGCTGCAGACCACGTATTCCTTTTCCTTGATATCATCAAAGTATGCCTGAAAGTAAGCTCCGGCCTGACTGGGATTGCTGACGGTGTATTCCTTTTCACTGGATTTCAGCGCCCCATACAGATTCCTCAGTTCCCGAAGATCCTTCAGCTTTTCCCGCTGCCGGGCTGTAACATCTAGCAGGTCCGTGTGCTCCATCAGCAGGTTCACCGGCTGCTCCTCCAGAAAACGCTCCAGTTTTTCCTGAGGAATACTGGTGAACTTGGAGAAGAGCTGTACAAACCGCATTTCATCAATCTGAAACTGCTTCACTGGTCTTCACCGCCCTTTCGAGAATGGCATGAAGTTCACAAAGCCGTTCAATCTGACTTTCATCCGTGCAGATAAGGCTGGGATTTTCAAGAATTGCTCTAAGGCCCATTGTCTCGATGAAGATTTTTACTTTCTCCTGACCGATGCCAGTATACTCGCTGATGATGACTGCTGCCTTTTCCTTCATCGGTGTTTCAGTTTCAATTCCGTTCATAGGGATGCTCCTCTCATGTTTTGGGCAAAGAAAAACCGTCTGGAGTTCAGACGGTCAGTGTGTTGCTACTATGCTTTTAGATAAGCCTGGATGGCCTGGATGATCACCGATTCCAGAGCTGCTTCATCGACGTGTGCTTCCATGTTCATTACCGGAAGTTTTTTCAGATAGGTGTTCACCTTCTTGATGACCCTTTCATAAGGGGTGGTTTCCTTTGACTGCCGTTCTTTCGGTTGATTCAGATGATTCTCTCCGTCCAGTACCTCCTTGATCCGGGTATGATCCAGTTGACCTGCCTTGGAGAGGGTCTTCAAGATTCCGGCAGTTTCAAGGTTGATCTTGTAGGCATCGTTGGAGATTAGCAGGGAATGAAGAATAGCCTGTTCATGATCCGACAGGTATGATAGCTCTACACCTGCTCTAAATGGAATGTTATCGTCATCTACATAATGCAATATTCCTTCTATCAAATAATTCATTCGGATGTATCGCATTACTTGACGTCTACTATCATTGCTCTTATCTGCAATCTCCTCTCCAGCATTCCACTTTGTGCCCACTGGGCACAAAGTCTCTCCGTCCATTTCATTGACCAGATCCGTCCGTTTCCCCTGCCTCTTCAGCGCATCCAACTGCATCTTATACGCCCTGCCTTTCTCACTGGGCAGCAGTTTCTCTCGCTGGAGCAGATTGCTTTCAGTGACAATTAGCCGGGCGGTGTCATCATCCACATCCACCACTCTTGACGGGATATCCATCAGCCCGGCTATCCGTGCAGCTTCGGTTCGGTTATGGCCAGAAAGAATTTCATACTCACCTGAGCCCTTGATCTTTCGAACCACTACGGGGTTAATGATGCCGCTTTGTTTGATGCTTTCGGCCAGTTCCTGCAGTTTTTCCTCCGAGTAGAGCTTAAATGGATGGTCTGCGAAATGAACCAGATTTTCGATGTAGAGGGATGTGAAGGTTCCCATTTTCTCAAGGGGAGCCATGGGAGAAATCAGGGATTTCAATGACAGGCCCTTGGGTAATGGCCGGGCAGTGATTTCAAAATCGTTTTTACTCAATTGAAAGCACCTCCGTCACCAACCGTTCATATTCCTGAGCGGTCTTGCTGCCTTTGTCGTAGTCGTAGATGCTCTTACCGATAACGCTGGCCTCTGCCGCCTTGGTGGATGTGGATATTCGGGTTTCAAAGATTCGGATGGCTCCCAATTCGCCCTCTTCACTGCTGCCATATGCCCGTTCCACCGCTTCACTGACTTTCTTGGCTAGTTTCAGGCGGTCATCATACATGGTGAGAACAATGCCTTCAATCCCGATGTCAGGGTTAGTCTCAGCCTTCACCAGATTGATGCTGTCCAGCAGCAGTTCAAATCCTTTCAGGTCTAGGAACTGCGCCTTAATAGGCACCATCACACTGTCACAGGCGGTCAGAGCATTGAGGTTCAGCATTCCCAGACTGGGTAGACAATCGATTAGGATGTAGTCGTATTGCTCTTTCAGAGGTGCTAGGATCTTTTTCAGGATGTATTCCCGTGAGGTGGCAGTGACGATGGCGTTTTCCACCACGGAAAGTGTAATATTTGAGGGAAGCAGATACAAGCCTTCCACATCGATAATAAAGGGTGTGATATCCGTCACGGGCTTGCGCCGGATAAAAGAATCAATCAGCAGAGCAACTGTATGCTCCAGTTCCGATGGCTCGAAACCCATGCAAGTGGTGAGTGAACCCTGTGGATCCAGATCCAAGAGTAGTACTTTCTTTCCCTTGCTGGCCAGACCTGCTCCGATATTGAGTGTGGAGGTGGTCTTTCCAACCCCGCCCTTTTGATTGCTGATGGCTATGATTTTTCCCATTTGAATCCTCCTGTTAAAATATTGGGTGTTCAGATATATCCCGTGAAACAATAAAAGCCGCCACAACGCTAATAATCTCAGCATCATGACGGCTACTTTATATAATCACCGTTGGTTTTATGAAATTGTGTTCTACATCTATGCCAATTCGAATGGCAGATCTTGCGCTTGATCCTTTGCCTTTCCATCATACAGACCCTCCTTGAACACCATGATTCTGACGGCAGCCTGATAGCCATTAACACCGAATCCTTCTTCGGGGATATTGATATCTTCCAGCAATTCGCCGCCTTCCAGTT
>CAZEHS010000144.1:0-4821 GCA_964511875.1 uncultured Peptostreptococcaceae bacterium | reverse complement strand
GGAGAATACAGGGATCCAGAACAGGGTTCTAATCGCAATTGATATGAGGCAGATTGCAGAACCTTATATTCGCAGACGAGCGGTACGGCATTTGAAAAAGGGACGTGTAGTGATTTTCGCTGCCGGTACCGGAAACCCCTTCTTTTCAACTGACACGACAGCTGCTCTCAGGGCAGCCGAAATTGAAGCGGAAATCATATTGCTGGCTAAAAAAGTGGATGGGGTTTACTGCAGTGACCCTAACATCAACTCAGAAGCAGTGAAATATGACAGTCTTACCTATATCGATGTATTGAACCAAGGTTTGGGGGTTATGGATGCAACGGCGGTCACGCTATGCATGGAGAATCATATCCCCATCCAAGTGTTTGCTTTAAAAGACACAGAGAACATCGTCAAGGTCGTTCTTGGTGAAAATATCGGGACAAGAATAGAATAGGAGGAAGAACCTATGCACATGGAAATTCATAATGCTATGGAAGCGAAAATGCTCAAGACCCTCAACGTTCTGAAGGAAGATCTGCACACGGTACGCGCAGGCAAAGCTAATCCGCAATTGTTGGAGAAAATCTCCATCGATTACTACGGAACACAGACTCTCATCAGCCAAATGGCCTCCATTTCAGCCCCTGAGCCGCGTATGCTGGTCATCCAGCCTTATGATGCCTCTGTTTTATCAAGCATCGAGAAATCCATCAATATGTCTGACCTGGGCCTTAACCCCAGCAATGATGGCCGCCTGATTCGACTGGTCATACCGATGCTGACGGAAGAACGACGGAAAGAGCTTACAAAAGTTGCCAGAAAAGCGGGCGAGGAAGCGAAAGTCGCACTTCGGAACGAGCGTCGCGAAGCGAATGATAAATTGAAAAAGGCTCAGAAATCCGGTGAAATTACGGAAGATGACTTGAAGCGTGCCGAAGATGAGGTCCAAAAGACCACAGATCGTTTCATCAAACAGGTCGACGAAGTCATCCTTCAAAAAGAGAAAGAAATCATGGAAGTGTAATGACAGATGTGCTGGGATTATCGGTAGAGGATGCTCTTATAATTCTGGAATCTGAAAATGCGGGAAAGCCGGTCCGGATTCAGGAGACCAGCGGTTACAAAGCATCACAGGATATGGACACTCATAATGAGATCAGAGTGGTAGGAATCCGTGAATCGGACTCTGAAATCATCCTGATCATCGCCAGGTTTTAAACAGCCAGCACCTTCGTAATCGGAGGTGCTGATAGGTTTTAGCCGGACGCTGTAAGGGATCCAAAGGGATCCGTGGAGATTATCATGCTGAAACGTTTTTTTGGTTTAAAAAGCAAACATGAGACTGGCAGTACGATTGATCCTGTGAAATTGCCTGTCCATCTTGCACTGATCATGGATGGCAACGGACGCTGGGCGAAATCACGGATGCTTCCCAGGTTGGCTGGCCATCAACGTGGTGTTGAGGCCCTTAAGACCATCATCCGGTACTGCTCGGATATCGGAATCCGATATCTGACCGTGTATGCATTCTCAACGGAGAATTGGAACCGTCCTAAAGAAGAAGTGGACGGACTTATGGAGCTTCTGGTTCGCTTTTTGAGGGCTGAAATAGATGAACTCCATGAGAACAAGGTGCGTATGAAGGTACTGGGAGATGTGTCACGTCTTCCGGAACTTGGACGTATTGAAATTGAGAACGCACTGGAACGTACAGCTCAGAATAACGGTCTGACTTTCTGCATTGCACTCAATTACGGCTCCAGGGATGAAATCCTGAGAGGGGTCCGGAAAATTGCAGAGGAAGTGAAAGCTGGCAGGCTGGACCCCGAAGACATAACAGAACAGACGGTCGATGAATCACTTTATACTGCAGGGATCCCCGATCCGGACCTGCTGATCAGAACCAGCGGCGAACTGAGAATCAGCAATTACTTGCTATGGCAGATCGCATATACCGAGTTATGGTTCACTGAGACGACTTGGCCGGATTTCAGCCCAGCGGAATTGGATAAGGCACTGATCGCATATCAGGAAAGAGACAGGCGATACGGAAAAATATGAGGCAGGTGATTTCATGGGCATAAGAGCCCTTTCGAGCTTCGCGGCACTACCAATCCTTTTCATTGTGCTGTATCTGGGAGGCATAACGGTGTATTTTGCCTCAATGATCATTGCGTTGATTGGGCTCTATGAATTTTACCATTCGATGCGGGTTAAGGGTCATCATCCCGCCTACCTGCCTGGTATGGCGCTGACAGTGATGCTGTACCTGCCGCCAGCCTTTCAGATACCGTTCAGGTTCGTTGGACTGGGCGCTTTCCTGATGCTGGGCTATATGCTTGTCCATTATCTGTATTCAAAAAAACAGACATTGATCGATCTTGCTTTGACACTCTTAGGGGTGGCATATTTCCCCTTGGCTTTTTTTCATGTGTCCCTCATCGATAAGCTGGAAATACCCAATCTGGTGTGGTACATATTCATACTCGCCTGGATTACCGATACCTGTGCCTATTTCGGCGGTTATTTCTGGGGAAAACATAAGCTTTGGGAGGAAATAAGCCCCAAGAAGACCATCGAGGGTGCTGTTTCCGGTGTGATCGGCTGCACGATCATCACTTTTGGAATCGCATCTGTCATGAATCATGATATAATGCTGTGGTTCATTCCTCTTGCTGTCGTCGGAAGCATCCTTTCCCAAATGGGCGATCTGATTGCATCAAAAATCAAGAGATATACAGGGGTCAAGGATTTCGGGAATATCATGCCGGGACATGGCGGGGTTCTGGATCGTTTTGACAGTGTAGTCATGACAACACCCCTTGTTTACTATTTCGGTGTGGTCCTGTCAGAGTTTCTCAAGTAAGATGTCAGTACGGGATATTCGGGTTGGTTAGATTTTTAATAGTTTAATCTGGTATAATGATAGGGGGAAATGTACCCCCTATTTTTTATTCGAAAGGAAACCTCCATGAAAAAAGTCGGCATACTGGGTTCTACAGGCTCCATCGGCACCCAGGCATTGACATTGATAGAAGCTGATCAGGAAAGATATTCGGTAGTGGCTCTTAGCTGCAGGAACAATATCCGACTTCTAATGGACCAGATTGACCGTTTCAATCCACGGCTGGTGGTTGTCGAGGATCCGGATGGAGCGAAAACGGTCAGAGAGTACTGTTCAGGCAGAAATACAGAAGTGCTTTGCGGTATGGAAGGCTTACTTGAAATCGCACAGTCTGACGCGGATATTTTTCTTACAAGTCTGGTAGGCAGTGTAGGTCTGCTTCCAACACTCAAAGCAATCGAGAGCGGAAAGACAATCGCCCTGGCCAACAAGGAGACCCTGGTCACTGCCGGCAAACTGGTGATGGAAAAGGCCCGAATGCATCAAGTTGCCATCCTCCCTGTCGACAGTGAACACAGCGCCATTTTCCAGGCTTTACAGGGAAACCGTACAGAAAATGTGTCACGGTTGATACTCACCGCTTCCGGAGGTCCTTTCAGAACATGTTCGGAAGATGAGATACGGCTGAAAAAAGCTGTTGACGCATTGAAACACCCAAAATGGACTATGGGTTCAAAAATCACCATTGATTCAGCAACTTTGATGAATAAGGGTTTGGAAGTCATTGAAGCCAGCTGGCTTTTTGGAGTCTCGCCTGAGAATATCGATGTCGTGGTACACCCTCAAAGCATCATTCATTCCATGGTGGAATACCAGGACAGCTCAATCATTGCTCAAATGGGTATGCCTGACATGAGGCTTCCCATTCATTACGCATTCAATTATCCGGAGCGCGTGCCTGTAAATCTGCCGAGACTGAATTTCAGGGACGTGACACAATTGACTTTCGAAGAACCTGATATAAAGCGGTTTCCTTGCCTCAGGCTTGCTTATGATGCACTTAAGGCCGGAGGCACGATGGCCTGTGTCCTCAATGCGGCCAATGAAGTACTTGTACAAAGCTATCTTGAGGGACGGATCGGTTTTTATGAAATATCCGACAAAATCGAAAGAATAATGAATATGCATGATCCGATTCAGGAATATTCACTTGAAACATTGCTGGAGCTGGACCAGATAACCCGTTCCAGAGTCATATCAGAAGAGGGGGGACGTTTTTAATGGGTGGAATTCAAACATTCATAAGCTTTGTATTCGTATTCGGGATGCTGGTGATCAGTCATGAATTCGGACATTTCATATTAGCCAGACTTAATGGTGTCAAGGTCCATGAATTCAGTATCGGAATGGGACCGAAGTTATTCGAATATCCGGGAAAGCAAACAAAGTATACAGTCAGAGCACTTCCCCTTGGCGGATTTGTACAGCTCCATGGTGAAAATGAAGAGTCGGAGGATAATGACAGTTTCTCGTCCAAGAAACCTTGGCAGCGATTCTCGGTGCTGGTAGCAGGACCTTTGATGAATTTTCTGCTCGCATTGGTTCTTTTCTTTTCGGTATACATGATGGTGGGTTTTCCAGTGAATATCGTCAAGGATGTCCTTCCCGGTTATCCTGCCCAGACTGCCGGAATCATGGCAGGTGATAAGGTGATCTCCCTTGACGGGAAGCCTGTAGAATCATGGAATGATCTTACCAAAGCGGTTCCAGCCGATGAAAAGCGTGAATTCAAGACCATAGTCATCCGTGAAGGTCAGCAGGTTTCACTTACGATGACGACGAAGGAATCCGAGGATGGACGGCGAATCATCGGAATCACACCTGATACCAAGCGCTCAGTGCTGCAGTCGACACAGGCTGCGTTCATAAGTACCCGTGAGGTAACTCTCGGTATAGTGGATTTTCTTGGACAGCTGATAACCGGTAAGGCA
>CAZEHS010000143.1:0-5062 GCA_964511875.1 uncultured Peptostreptococcaceae bacterium | reverse complement strand
GATGAACAATGGATAAAAGTCAGGCCAGAGTGACCATGGTCAACGGACCGGTAGTCAAAGCCAGCGGAATGCGCGACTTTGCTATGCGAGAGATGGTCATGGTAGGTACACGGAAGCTTATCGGTGAGATCATCGGCTTGAACGGCGATGTAGGCACGATGCAGGTTTATGAAGAAACAGAAGGGCTCTGTATCGACGAGCCGATCATCCCCACAGACAGACCCCTGTCCGTTAAATTGGGTCCGGGCCTTATGAGCAATATTTTCGACGGCATTGAGCGCCCGCTCCAAAAAATCAACGATTTTTCGGAAGGCTTCATTGCGGAAGGAATCGGGCTGATCTCTATCGACATCGAAGAGCAGTGGCGGATTGAATTCACTGTCAGCGTCGGAGATGTTCTGAAAGCCGGACAGTTTTTCGGTGAAGTCCAAGAGACATCTTTGATCCAGCACCATGTCATGATCCCTCCGGGCGTAGAAGGGACCGTAACCTGGATCAAACCGGACGGTCGCTATACTATCGAAGAAGAGGTTTTAGGATTGCGTCTGCGCGATGGCCGGGAAATCGGCGTCAAAATGGCACAGGAGTGGCCGGTACGGACGCCGCGGCCGGTTCGGGAGCGGTTAATCCTCAGCAAACCTCTTGTGACTGGACAGCGTGTTCTGGATATCTTCTTCCCCTTGGCAAAAGGCGGAACTGCTGCGATCCCCGGTGGATTCGGAACCGGGAAGACCATGACACAGCACCAGTTGGCTAAATGGTCCGATGCGGACATCATCGTCTATATCGGATGCGGCGAACGGGGTAACGAAATGACGGACGTTCTCGAAGAATTCCCGAAGCTTATCGACCCCAAATCCAATAAACCACTGATGGAGCGGACCATTCTCATCGCCAATACGTCCAACATGCCGGTAGCAGCACGGGAAGCCAGTATCTACACAGGCATCACCATTGCTGAATATTATCGCGATATGGGTTACGACGTAGCCATCATGGCAGACTCGACCTCCCGTTGGGCTGAAGCGCTTCGTGAAATTTCAGGGCGGCTGGAGGAAATGCCGGCAGAGGACGGTTATCCGGCTTATCTGCCTTCCCGTTTGGCTGAGTTTTATGAACGGGCGGGTAATATCATCACACTGGAAGGCAGCGAAGCATCCGTCACCATCATCGGTGCCGTTTCGCCGGCAGGCGGAGACTTCTCCGAAGCGGTCACTGAGAACACCAAGCGTTTTGTCAATGCGTTCCTGGGTCTGGATAAGAAACTGGCCTATGCCCGCCATTATCCCGCGATCAACTGGCTGTTCAGCTACAGCGGCTATGTGAAGACATTGGCTCCCTGGTACCGCGAAAATGTCAGTGAAGATATCATCGAGCTGCGGGCTGAAATGCTGAAGCTGCTCCATGAGGAAAACAGGCTGATGGATATCGTCCAGTTGGTAGGGGAGGATGTTCTTCCGGATGATCAGCGCCTCATACTTGAGATCGCCAGGGTGCTGCGGGTTGGATTCCTTCAGCAAAGCGCCTTTCATGAAGTAGACACCTTCGTACCGCTGCCCAAACAGTACCTGATGCTGCAACTGATCAAGTACCTGCATGACCGGGCTCAGGCTGCGATCGGAGAAGGGATTCCCATCTCCAAGGTACGGAATGACGAACTTTTCAGCAAGATAACAAAAATGAAGTTCACGATTCCCAATGATGACCTTCGGGGTATCGGAAGACTGATGAAGGAAATAGATACGTATTATACAGAACTCAGTGCAGAGTATTCCAGTTGAAAAAAACTCTCTCCCTGATGTTTTGATGCTGTATGATTTTAATAACACAACCTGGAGGGCTACACGATGAAATGGATTCTTTTTCTTACAGTCACACTGGTCATCGCAACAATCGGCGCTGGGATCATCTGCTACCGCAATGGGTCCGGAACCAGCGTTAAAGGCATGAGGAAAGTCCTGGGTCTGAACATGTCCGTCATGGCAGCTCTCATGCTGGGCGCTTTCGCTATGTTCGTACCGGATATCGCACTTGCCGCGACCACGAAGGAACTTACCCAAGCGGGTGCGACGGCTTTGGTAGCAGCGGCGCTTTCCACAGGTCTTGCCTGTATCGGTGCCGGATACGCCGTTGGTGCTGTTGGCGCCTCAGCACTGGGAGCTGTTCTGGAAGACCCCAAATCCCTGGGTAAGTCCTTGATCTTCATTGGTCTGGCAGAGGGGATCGTTATCTACGGCCTGATTATTTCTATCATGGTTCTTCAAAGAATTTAAGGTGATGCCATGCGATCAGTACTGATCAGCCAAAATCCGGATTTGTTGACGGGGATGCGCCTCTCCGGAATTGCCGGGACGCTTGTCACCAACCGGGATGAATTCCTGGAACGCCTGAATGCGTTCTTATCAGACCCAAAGGTAGGAATTATCATCCTCACCCGGGATGTCATGTCCCTGGCGGAGGACGAAGTTATGGAACTGAAGCTTCAAAGCAAAGAAAAATTGATAGTCGAGATCCCGGATTTCGGGGGTGTCATGGAGGACCGCATGAGTAAATACATCCGTGAATCCATCGGCATCAAAATCGACTGACCCTGACGGGAGTGAAACTATGCGTAAAGAATATCTGAGCCTGGATCGTGTCGAAGGCCCACTGATCGTCTTATCAGGGGTTGAAGGTGCGTTTTACGGCGAAATCGTAGAAATAGAGAGCACGGATGGCCGCAAACGTACCGGGAAAATCATCCGGATCGAAGGGGACACCATCATCGCGCAGGTGTTTGAAGGTACCTCGGGGCTGACCACATCCAGCACTTCGGTTCGGCTGACGGGAAAACCCTTTGAAATCAAAGTATCCAAAGAACTGATGGGCCGCACCTTTAATGGAATCGGACGCCCTATCGATGGCGGCGGACCGGTGTTCAGCAACCAGAACCGCAATATCAACGGGCGCCCTATCAACCCCATTGCACGGAAATACCCCAGAAGCTTCATTCAAACAGGTGTTTCTTCCATCGACACCCTGATCACATTGATCCGGGGCCAGAAGCTGCCGATTTTCTCCGGAAACGGTCTCCCGCACAATGAACTGGCAGCACAAATCGTGCGACAGGCGCAGTTGGGTGAAGGTTCCGATGAGGAGTTCGCAGTGGTTTTCGCCGCTATCGGCGTTAAAAACGATGATGCGGCGTTCTTCCGAAGAAGTTTTGAAGAAGCAGGGGCACTGGACCGGGTTGTGTTCTTCCTGAATCTGGCCAATGACCCGGTTGTAGAAAGGATCAGTACCCCCCGTTGCGCGCTGACTGCCGCGGAATATCTGGCGTTTGAAGAGGGCATAAACGTGCTTGTCGTCATGACGGACATCACTAGCTACTGCGAGGCGCTCCGCGAAATTTCATCCTCCCGTGAAGAAGTACCAAGCCGTAAGGGTTACCCGGGATATCTGTATTCCGATCTGGCGTCCCTGTACGAGCGTGCCGGTATGATGAAGGGCCAGTCAGGATCAATCACGTTCCTGCCGATTCTGACCATGCCCAACGATGACATTTCTCACCCGATACCTGACCTTACCGGCTACATCACTGAGGGACAGATCGTTCTGGGCCGTGACCTGCATCAGGATGGGGTGTTTCCGCCCGTGGCGGTATTGCCGTCCCTATCCCGTCTGATGAAGGACGGCATTGGGGAAGGACTTACCCGTGCAGACCACTCCGATATCTCCAACCAGCTCTTCTCCTGCTACTCGCGAGTTCAGGAAGTACGTGCTCTGGCCCAGATCATCGGTGAAAGCGACCTTTCGGATCTGGACAAGAAATATCTGGAATTCGGCCGGGCCTTCGAAGGGAAATTCCTTGGCCAAGGCGACAACGTGAACCGTTCCATCAACGAATCCATCGAACTTGGCTGGGATCTGCTGGCCATGATGCCGCGAATTGAACTGGCTCGGATCGATGATGCGTTTCTGGATGAGCATTATAATAAGAGAGTGAAAGTTTAAACTGAAAATGTTCTTGATTAGATCACTGTCTCCCTCCGGGAGGGGGATGTCACGTAGTGACAGGGGGAGTCTGCGTAGGTTGATTGTCACGTCTCGCAAACTCCTTCCGTCAGCTTCGCTGCCACCTTCCTCCCGGAGGAAGGCAAAGAGTCTGAGTTGAAATTAATGGATTCTGAACCTGCAAGCGGAGGTAAGTATGTACCAATCAGTTGCCCCAACTAAATCCAGTCTGCTTCGGGCTAAGGCGATCCTGGCATTCTCCGTGAAGGGCTTCGAGCTTTTAGATAAGAAGCGGAATGTGCTGATCCAGGAGCTGATGTCCCTCACCGGCCGCGCCAAATCCATCCAGGGCAGGATATCAGTGCTGGTCACGGAAGCCTATCAGGCGCTGCAATTCGCGGAGGTTACTCTGGGGAGTAGTGCGGTCGGCGAAATTGCGGTTTCGGTTCCTGAGGAAAAAGCCTATAAGATCCTTCTCCGAAGCGTCATGGGTGTTGAAATCCCTACGGTTTCCTATGAAGAGGAAGAACTGGAGGCCTATTTCGGCTTTTTCAGGACGAACCCTGCACTGGACCTGGCCGTAACCCGGTACAGGGAGCTGAAATACCTGATCTACGAACTGGCCGAAATCGATACATCCATCTACAAGCTTGTATTCGAAATCAAAAAGACCCAAAAACGCGCCAATGCCCTCGATAAGATCCAAATCCCCAAATACCGCGAAATCGTCAAATTCATATCCGACGTCCTCGAAGAAAAAGAACGTGAAGACTTCTTCCGGCTGAAGAAAGTAAAGGCGAAGAAACGGATGCAGGCTTGAGGGAAAACGGAACAAATCGGAACCACCGAATTCACCGAAAACACCGAAAAAAGCAGGAGGGTTTTAGATAATGCCACTCCGCCCACTTCGGTGTATTCGGTGAATTCGGTGGTTCCATGTATTTTTATTGTACTTGTACGAATTTTTCTGTACTTTCCTGTGTCTTCATACGATAATCAGAGTTAAGAGCAACCAGATCATGGCGTTTACTTTTCACCCACCCAAACCCATGAGAGGAAGTGTACCATG
>CAZEHS010000142.1:0-5169 GCA_964511875.1 uncultured Peptostreptococcaceae bacterium | reverse complement strand
CGGACAACTTCAGGATGGTACCGGAAGCAAGGATCTGAAGGGGGAGCTGGTGGAGTCGGATATCGTCTGGAAGTTCAAATAGGAGGATCCGGACGGAGGTTATCATGCTGGAAACACTAAAGAAAGAAGTTTTTGAAGCGAATATGATGCTGCCGAAATACGGACTGGTCACTTTCACATGGGGGAACGTATCCGGGATCGACCGGGACAGGGGATTGGTTGTCATCAAACCTTCCGGTGTGGAATATGAACATATGACGGCTGAGGAAATGGTCATCGTCGATCTGGACGGCAACCGAGTAGAGGGGGAATTGAAGCCCTCCTCGGATACATCGACCCATCTGGCACTGTACAATGAATTCCCAAACATCGGGGGAGTAGTCCATACCCATTCCCGTTGGGCAACCAGTTGGGCGCAGGCGGGATTAGCGATACCATCCATTGGGACAACCCATGCGGATCATATGTATGGAGAGATTCCCTGTACGCGGATGATGACCGATGAGGAGATTCAAGGTCAGTATGAGCTGGAAACCGGCAAGGTCATCATCGAAACATTCCAGGATTTGAACCCCGATCATGTTCCGGCGGTTCTGGTTATGAGTCATGGCCCTTTCACTTGGGGGAAAAGTCCTTATGATGCAGTCCACAACGCAGTTGTTTTAGAAGAAATTGCCATGATGGCGCTTAATTCCCGAATACTGGCTGGCAGCGCCCTCGATTCAATGCCCAAGGCTTTGCTGGACAAGCATTTTCTCCGCAAACATGGTGCAGGGGCATATTACGGACAATGATTGAAAAAGGAGTCTCCTGAATTTGGGAGGCTTCTTTTTTTCAATCCGTTGGAATTACTATTTGCGGGGACGTGAAGTGACGTTTTCGTGTATGATGAATATGGGAATTGAAAATAAAAGCTTACAAACTGTCATTTTTTCGCCACTCATGGTGTTTAAGAACTGACTGGAGGTGATGGTCATTCCAGGGTACCCTGATCAGTCCGAAATGCTCGAAATATTTAGGGCCCATTACGAGCAGTATTATCCAAAGGTCTTGAAACACTTGTACTTTCTCATGGGAAACAATGATTTCAATGAAGACGTCGCCCATGACGTGTTCATGAAGTACTGGGATGCACCGCCCGGATCAGTTGAATATCCGGGTGCGTGGCTCTGCAAGGTGGCTGCGAATCTGGCACTCAACCAGATACGGAGCAGGAAGCGGGGTGCAATCCGAGAGGAGAATCTGATGGCAGAACCACAGGAAATATTTACAACCGAGGATGACCTGATTCGCACCGAGGACGTGAGACAGGTGCGGGAAGTGCTCAGTCAGCTCCCTGAAGATCAGAGAGCCTGTCTGCTGCTGAAATTCTCAGGATACTCCTATGATGAGATCAGTCAAGCCACCGGCGTTCCAAGAGGGAATGTGGGGCAGATGATAGCACGGGGCAAGGCGAAATTCACAACTTTGTATCAGAAAGCAGGTGGACAGGATGTGTTATGACGAAGGAATTTTACAGGAACTGCTGGACGGCGAATATCAGGGCGATGTGCTGGAGATTCACAGGCATCTGAGCACATGCGCAGTTTGCCGGGAAAAGTATGATGCATTGAAAGGCCAGGATGCGATGGTGAAAAACGCCCTGCATCTTGGATATAAGGAAGCTGACAATGAACTCCAGCGGATACTGATGATTATCCAAAACCATAAGAAACGGAAGGGAACACATATGAAAAAGATTCATTGGAGTATTAAAGCAGCGGCAGCAGCGGTACTCTGCGGAGCAATGATCTTCACAGCTCCTGGAGCCGCCCTGGCGGACGAGTTCCTGAGCATATTCAGAACTCAGGATGTACAGGCCATTGCAATCACACCGGATGACCTGAGTCAAATCGAAAGGCTCTTCAATGACGGAAAGGGCAAGGTCGAGATCGACAGCATTGGAACATTTGAAAGCACATCACAAGGGGAGCCCCAGGATATCGAGGTTATAACCGACGGTACGGTCCTGAAGTCCCATATGTCAGACGTTAAGATTCTGCCCCTGACTGAGGGAATGAAATACGACAGAGCAATCCTGACGCCCAAGACAGAAATGCGGTTTACCCTTAAGGTTCAGCCTCTGAATGAACTTCTGAAAGCCCTCGGAAAAGACAAGACATTTCCGCTATCATTGGATGGGAAGACTTTCTCGATCTCTGCGGACCGTGCTTTGGGATATTCGGTAGAGCTGCCTGATGGGAAGGGCTATCTCCATGCAGCTGTGTCCGGTATGCCGGCCATCGGGCTCCCGGAAGGAGTGGATCACAAACAGCTTATCGCGACCCTTAATGAAACCGGTCTGCTTCCCAGTGGATTAGCGGATAAGCTGACAGGTCTTGAAAATCTGGAAACCGTTCTGCCCATTCCCTATATGTCCGATAAGGAAACCAAGACCGAAACCGTTATCAACGGCAATCCGGCAGTTGTCATCAAGTCTGATGAGGACTCCTGGTTCAATATCTTCATGAAGGACGGCGACTACCTGTATATCTTCAATGGTTCAGGGATGACCGTCGACGCTGCCATTGAGCTCATTCAGACACAGGAGTAACCCATGATCAATACGTTTCACCTCACAAAGCAATATCAGGGCCGGGGTGGATTCGTGGACATCTCTCTCTCCATTATGGAGGGGGAGGTGTTCAGCTTCCTCGGCAAAAATGGCGCTGGAAAAAGTACGTTCCTACGCACACTTCTGGGACTTTTACACAGTGATTCCGGCGAGGCTTATCTATTGGGGAAGCCTATCGGGGATCCAGGCGCTCGGGAAAAAATCGGATATTTACCGGAACTTTTCTCTTATCCGGAATGGATTACCGGTCATGAGCTCATGCTTGCGCAGGGACAACTGTATAGGATGCCGGAAACGCGAATCAAGGAGCGGATTCCGGAGGTGCTCGATCTTATCGGTATGAAAGGCCATGAGAACAAGAAAATAAAGGAGTTCTCAAAAGGGATGAAACAGCGGATCGGTCTGGGCTGCGCCATACTGCCGGATACCCGTCTGATTTTCCTGGATGAACCTACCAGTGCTCTGGATCCCGTAGGCCGCAAACACGTGCGGGAGATCATACTGCATCTTAAAGCTCAGGGTCATACTGTGTTTTTGAACACACACCTGCTGAATGAGGCGGAAATGGTTTCAGACCGGATCGGCATTATCGATAAAGGCAAACTGCTTAAGGTGGGGATTTTGGAAGAACTGACTGAAAGCCCGGTATCCGTGCGGTGTACAGATCTATCGGAATCAGTTTATGGTTGGCTTGAATCTCAAGGAAGCCGGTTGTCTTTGACTCTGGAAGGATTTGAAACGTTCATACCTGAAAAATCGATCCCAGAGCTTATTAAGGTTCTGGTAGAAACAGGCGCCCAGGTTCACGATGTGCGGCGCAAGGATAACATGCTGGAGAGCCTCTTCCTTAAAACAGTTGGGGAGGAGGACAGTCGATGAATCCATTTACAACCATAGTCAGACTGACCTTTCTGGAACTGATCAGGAAGAAAGTCCTCTATTTCACAGTCCTCATGTCATCAATATTCCTTGTTGTTTATGGTACAGGACTCTATTTTGTATTCAAGGAGTATAAGAATTTGGAGAGCCTGCTGCAATTGATGATCAGTACGCAGATGCTTACGATGGGCCTTTACACGGCATCACTGGTCATTGCTTTCCTGGCGGTTTTCATCAGTGCGGGAATTATTTCCGGAGCACTGGAGCAAAATGCTTACGATGTGATCCTTACAGCCCCCATTAGAAGGCATACAGTCATTCTGGGTCGCTATACCGGTGTTTTATGCGTTATGCTGCCCTATACTGCGTTGCTCTTCGGAGCGGTGCTCCTCATGAATGGGATCCTGAGTCAGGGGGTGGGGATACAGATTTCAGGCATAGCACTTCTGAAAGCCCTGGGTATCATCTGGCTGATGCCGATCACCCTGTCCACCTTGGGACTATACCTCAGCACACGCTTAGCGGCAGCGCCCGCAGGGATTGTCATGACGTTGGTTTACTTTTGCGGTGTCATCGGTGGATTCATGGAAAAAATCGGAGCGAACCTGCCCGTTGCAGCAGGCAAGGTTCTTGTCAAGATCGGTATCGTTTCCGGATTGATCATCCCGACGGACCCCCTGTACCGGATGGCGTTCTCTGAACTGATGACAACCAAATCGGGATTGAATCTCTCAGCATCCTCAATGCTCGGTGCTGTTTCAGAGCCCAGCAGTGCCATGCTCATCTATACGTTTTTATATATCGCAGGTTTTTTGATACTGGCAATACGTGGGTTCGAAGTGAAGGATCTGTAATCTGACAGAATCCATTGTCATATGTCGAATAACATCAAGAAGAGACTTTGAGAGGGGGCAGTACCTCAACAATGTCTCTTCTTATTTGTATCTGAAGATGTACCCATGCCCGCGCAGGGTCTGGATCCGCTCGGGGTTCAAGGGGTCTTCGCCCAATTTGTCCCGCAGCCGCATGATGTTCGTATTCACGATATTTTCATGGTACAGATCACTATTCCAGACCGTTTTAAGAATTTCGTCCCGGCTGACAACCTGATTGGCATGATCAATCAGACAAATCAGCAGCTGGTATTCGGTGAAGCTGAGAGATACGGGCTGGTTGTCGATGCGCACCTCTCTGCTGTTGCGGTCCAAGGATAGATTTCCATATGTTTCTTCAGACTGTTGGGATGAAGTACGCTGAACACGCCTTAAAAGCGCTTTGATCCGGGCAATCACTTCAATGGGGTCGAAAGGTTTTGTGATGTAATCATCGGCACCGATCCCAAGTCCTAGGATTTTGTCTGACTGTGTGACCCGTGCAGTCAGCAGGATGACCGGAATGTTGCTGAAGCCGCGGATCTGCTTCAGGAGCGACAGCCCGTCCATGCCGGGCATGTTGATGTCCAGAAGAATCAGGTCAGCGCCTGTTTCAAGGTGAGCGCGGGCATCGGCTGCATTTTCTGCTGTCACGACTGTCATTTTTTCCATTTCCAAAAAATCTTTCAGCATATTGGAGATCCGCGCATCATCATCCACAATCAGTATTCTGGGCATCTGATCACCTCTTTTCATCAGTATACGGATAAATCTTCAAATGGTATATATCACTTTCATAACACC
>CAZEHS010000141.1:0-5289 GCA_964511875.1 uncultured Peptostreptococcaceae bacterium | reverse complement strand
ATGTGATAGTTTTTCGAACTGGCGCGGCAGCGAGGGTTTGGAGGACTATTTTTTAGGAACCAGCTGACAGGACTGATGGATGTGGATACCCGGGCGCTCACACGGCATCTTCGTGAATCAGGGACGCTGCGAGGGAAAATCGTGGCAGACTGCACTGCACCTGAATATCATTTTGAAGAACTCAAGCAGTTTTCCAATTCCGGAGCTGTTCAGATAGTCAGTACGCCAATGCCGTACTCTTTGGAGCCGCAGCTCCTGAAGGTTGCTGTGATGGATTTCGGGATCAAACGCAACATCCTGGCCTCAATGACACATCGGAACATGCTTTTGAATGTTTTCCCGGCTACAACCTCAGCTGAGGAAATATTGGCATGCAATCCAGACGGGATTTTCCTGTCAAATGGCCCTGGGGATCCAGCCGAGCTTCAGGAAATCATTGATGTCGTTAAGAAGCTGATGGGAGTGAAGCCGATCTTCGGAATATGTCTGGGCCACCAGCTTCTTGCACATGCTTACGGCGGTACAACAAAGAAAATGAAATACGGTCACAGGGGCTCCAACCATCCAGTAAAGGACCTGGGTCTGGACCGTGTCATGATCACCTCACAGAATCACGGTTATGAAGTCGTTGAAGAGAGTCTTGATCCGATCAAGGTTGAAATCACGCATGTCAACGTCAATGACGGCACCGTGGAAGGCATGATGCACCGGGAGCTTCCTATCTTCAGCGTTCAGTACCATCCTGAAGCCTCACCGGGCCCCAGTGATTCCATTTATCTGTTCGACAGGTTCGAAACCATGATGATCAAATTCAAGGAGGCCCACCAATGAAACGCACCCACTTCAGCAAAATCATGGTGATCGGTTCCGGGCCCATCATCATCGGTCAGGCCGCAGAATTCGATTACTCCGGTACCCAGGCTTGCCGGGTATTGATGGACGAGGGGATTGAAACCGTTCTTGTCAACTCCAACCCTGCCACCATCATGACGGATACACGGATGGCGGATTCCGTATATATTGAACCGCTTAATACCGTATTCCTGGAAAAAATCATTGCAAAAGAAAGGCCTCAGGGCATTCTGGCGGGAATGGGAGGGCAGACAGCCCTGAACCTGGCTCTGGAACTGGATGAAAAAGGCATTCTTAAAAAGTATGGCGTCGAACTGCTTGGCACCAATCTGGAAGCCATTCGAAAATCCGAAGACCGTGAGCTGTTCAAGCACACCATGGAACGTATCGGTCAGCCTGTCATTGAAAGCGATATCTTCTCAACCGTTGAAGGGGCAGTAGCGTACGCGGACAGCATCGGCTACCCGGTTGTAGTACGTCCGGCCTTCACACTGGGCGGCACCGGCGGCGGCATCGCATACACACGAGATGAGCTCCTTGAAATCGCCCCTAAGGGAATTGCATTCAGCATGGCTAGCCAGATTCTGATTGAAAAATTTATTAAGGGCTGGAAAGAAATCGAATATGAAATGATCCGTGACGCTAAAGGCAATGTCATCGTGGTCTGTAATATGGAGAATATCGACCCTGTGGGAATTCACACAGGAGACAGCATCGTAGTAGCGCCTTCGCAAACCCTCAGTGACAGGGAATATCAGATGCTTCGGAATTCCTCCATCGCCATCGTCACAGCACTGGACATCGTCGGGGGATGCAACGTCCAGTACGCCCTGGATCCATTGAGCTTCAATTATTTCGTAATCGAGGTTAATCCGCGGGTCAGCCGTTCTTCGGCCCTGGCCTCAAAAGCTACGGGTTATCCCATCGCAAAGGTAGCTGCAAAGATCGCCATCGGTTATAGTCTGGAAGAAATAACCAATGACGTTACCGGCAAAACAATGGCCAGCTTTGAGCCGACCTTGGATTACTGTGTCGTCAAGATTCCAAAATGGCCATTCGATAAGCTGGACAGCGGAAAACGCCGTCTGGGCACCATGATGATGGCCACCGGGGAAGTCATGGCTATCGGGAATCGGTTTGAGAGCGCCTTGCTAAAAGGAATCCGTTCCCTGGAAATCCGTCAGGACGGCCTGCTTTTCGACAAAGCAGCTGACATTGAGGAAGCAGAGCTGAAGCGTCTTGTTAAAGAAGGGGACGACGAACGTATCTACTATCTGGCGGAAATGCTGCGCAGAGGGTATGAAGTGGCGGAATGTTCAGAGCTTTCCATGATTGATCCCTTCTTTGTTCATAAGATCCTGAACATCATCCAGTGGGAAGAATCCATACGCGGCCGCAACCTCGCTGAAATCGATGAGGACGAGATGCGTTTCCTCAAGCAAAGGGGCTTTTCCGATAAGACCATTGCCCGACTCACCGGATCATTGCCGGATGAGGTCTACGAAGCACGAAAAGCGCAGAAGGTAACCGCTGTCTACAAGATGGCTGATACATGCGGCGGAGAATTCGACGCGGTCTCAAACTACTTCTATTCCACCTATGACCATGAAGACGAATCCGTTGCATCCGATCGTGAAAAGGTACTGGTCATCGGCTCAGGTCCCATCCGTATAGGGCAGGGGGTTGAATTCGACTACTGCTCCGTACACGGCGTGCTTGCCTTGAGAGAAATGGGTTATGAAGCCATCATTGTAAATAATAATCCTGAGACTGTCAGCACGGATTTCGATATCTCCGATAAGCTGTACTTCGAGCCGATCACAGAAGAGGATGTTCTAAATATCATCGAGAAGGAGAAACCCATCGGTGTGATCCTTCAGTACGGCGGGCAAACCGCAATCAAGCTGGCGGAATTCCTCAGCGAGAAGGGCATCCGTATTCTCGGCACTTCTGCGGCGGATATCGATGCATCGGAAAACCGTGAAGTGTTCGAAGCGGTCATGGAAAAATTCGATATCAAGCGCCCAAAAGGCGTAGCTGTCATGACGATGGATGAAGGTATGAAAGCCGCTGAAGAACTTGGCTACCCTGTTCTTGTACGACCCAGCTATGTTCTGGGAGGCCTGGGCATGGAAATCGCCTATAACGCCTCTGAGATTGAAGCCTGGCTGGAGCTTGCACGCAGCAAGAATCCCAAAAAACCCGTATTGATCGATAAGTATCTCAACGGTATCGAGATTGAAGTCGATGCCATCTGTGACGGCACCGATATCCTGATCCCTGGGATCATGGAGCATCTGGAGCGTGCAGGAATCCATTCCGGTGACAGCGTTTCCATCTATCCTGCACCATCCCTGAGTGCTGAGCTGAAAACAAAAATCGTGAAAGTCACCGAAACCCTGGCAAGGGTCCTCAATGTGGTGGGCCTCATCAATATCCAGTATGTCTATGCGGATGGTGAGCTTTATGTCATTGAAGTGAACCCCAGGGCATCACGGACGGTACCTTTCATAAGCAAGGTAACAGGGATATCCATGATTGAAGTGGCTACCCGAGCCATGCTCGGCATGCCCCTTAAGAATCTGCGCTACGGTACAGGACTGTTTCCAGAGAGCAGCTTCTATTCCGTAAAAGTGCCTGTATTCTCAATGGATAAGATTCCCGGGTCTGAAATCGCTCTTGGACCTGAAATGAAATCTACCGGTGAAGTGCTCAGTATCGAGGCGGATCTGACCCATGCCCTCTATAAAGGATTCATAGCAGCTAAAATGGAGCTGCCGGAAAAAGGGAAAATTCTTGCCAGCATCTCAGAGCATTACAAAGAAGAATTCATCGCATTGGCCCGTGATATGGCGAAGCTTGGCTATACATTCGTTGCAACTCCCGGAACGGCTCAGTCTCTCAGGGATGCCGGCATCGAAGCCGAAACCGTGACAAAGATAGGCCTTGAAGGGGTCAACGTGATCGATATGATTCGCAGCGGCGCCATCAACTGGGTGGTCAATATACCAAGCAAGGGCCGTGACAGCAGAACTGACGGATTCAAGATACGCCGTGCAGCTGTTGAAAAGAAAATCCCCTGCCTGACAGCCCTGGATACCCTGGAAGCCTGGATTCAAATCTCCAAGGCGAATATCCAGCCTGAAGATCTGGCCATCGTCAACATCTGTGATCTGACATTGGCACTGGAGAAGTAGGGAACTAATTAAGACAAGGGAGAGATTGCAACGGGTCTGTGACCCTCGCAATGACAGGCTTCTTTGTTGTAAGGGAGAGATTGCTCAATAGCTTCGCACCCTGCAATACTGCCCTGGCGGCCGTCATTGCAAGGAGTAAGCGACGCGGCAATCTCTCCCTTTTGTTGTTTCTTAGTTTGCTGTAATCCATATTGGTAATAGTCTATCCCTCATCATCAGTGATATAATGATTCCATTCAGAAATAATCCTGGCGACAGCCTTTAACAAGGAGTGAAGTTATGCTGACTTTAGACGAAAGAATCGACAAGACCGTGGAGTGGATCCGCGAAACCGTTACTGGTGCCGGCAGCAAGGGCGTTGTTTTGGGATTGTCCGGTGGGATTGATTCTACACTGGTTGCATTTTTGATAAAACGTGCATTCCCTGAAAATTCCATGGGTGTTATTCTCCCATGTAAAAGTCATGGCAACGACAGGCAGGATGCCTTGGCAGCTGCAGCCGCATCGGGGTTGGAAGCAATCGAAGTTGAAATAACTGAGGCCCATGATCTTCTTTTTGACAAGGTTTTGGCTGAACTCGGCGACAAGGCCCAGGAAGACAGCAAGCGCCTTGCTGATGCGAACCTTCGCGCCAGGCTCCGGATGAGTACTCTTTATACCGTTGCCAATGCACGAAATTATATGGTAAGCGGAACGGATAATGCCGCCGAAGTCTACACCGGTTACTTCACTAAATACGGTGATGGCGGTGTGGATTTTCTGCCCATCTCGAATCTGACTAAAAGGGAGGTTTATGCCTGGGCAAAACATCTGGGCGCTCCTGAAAGCGTTTTGGTAAGACCGCCTTCCGCAGGTCTTTGGGATGGTCAGACCGATGAAGCGGAGATGGGTACCACTTATGATATGATCGACGATCTGCTGGATGGGAAATCAATTCCGGATCATGACAGGAAAATCATTGAACGGCTTCATCAACGAAGCCATCATAAACGCGTGATGCCCCCATCAGCGCCAAAGTTCAAGTGATTCGAAGTTTGCGAAGCTTCCGGAAGTGTGTTAAAATATCCATGCACAAATTCAAAGCAATTAAGACGCGAGGAGTTGAATGATCATATGGGTCGTATAGGAACCATCGAAGGACGCAAGAATAAACAGGATGCAAAACGGGGAAAAATCTTTACCAAGCTGGCACGGGTGATCATGGTTGCTGTCCGTGAAGGGGGCAGTGATCCGGAATATA
>CAZEHS010000140.1:0-5339 GCA_964511875.1 uncultured Peptostreptococcaceae bacterium | reverse complement strand
ATGAAAACGCCAACCGGGTTATCGCCTACCTAACCCAGAGCCGCTTGATTGACCGAACCATAGTCATGGATATGATCCGCCAAAAGAAGCTCTACGAAAGCAAGGACAAGCATAACTGCGTGTTCCTTGGGAACGACAGCATAGGGGAAGTGCGCTATGCCTTCAATCGAGGCACTCTGTCCGGAGTTCGGTTCGCCGGAGACTGCCCTGGTTCCAGCAAGGATTATGGCTTTGTCATGGAAGGCAGCGGCGACCGGCTATATGTCTTTGAAAGCCCCATTGATGCCCTGTCCCATGCCACCCTGACCAAGCTGAAGGGGCATGACCCCACCCAAGATACCCGTCTTTCTCTGGGCTGTGTCAGTGAACGGGCCATGCTGCAGTATCTGAAGGACAACCCGTCTATTAAAGCGGTGGTCCTTTGTTTGGACAACGACAAAGCAGGGATTCTGGCTACCAAACGCATAGAAGAAGCTCTTCAGGAATCAAACCTTACAGTTTCAATAGAACCTCCCAATGCCAAGGATCACAACGACGACTTGGTTCTTTTTATGCAGAAGCACAGGCAGAAGGTGATGGGATGATCCCGAAAAAATATCTGCGCTTCCTAAAGCGACGGGAATTCTGGTTTGCAGTGACGGTCTACCCCGCCCTCTGGTTTGCATCGAGAGCAACGGTAACCTTACTGATGCCCATTGCCACCAAGTATCCTATGCAGTACGGCCTGATCACCTTCTCAATCAGCCTGATAATCCTTGGATGCACCCTCCTTGAGATTGTCAGCCGATTAATGAAGCACGAGCTGCAGGGGGAGAAACTGAAGATCCGGGAACGGGAAGGGATTCACATTGAGGAACACAATGTATGAGAATACAGCGGAGCATCAAAGGGCCGGAGCTATACCAAGCACCGGATCCGGAATTCAAGATCAGTGTCGTTCACCGGTTTATCCTCAAGTTTGCCAAAGAGCGAAATAACACCTATTCCCTGAGAGCTTACCGGGAGCATGTGCGAACCAATGTACCGGATAAAAAGGCTCAGGATAATGCCATCCGATGGAATAGAACCACGGTCACTAAAATGGTGAAAGCGGGATATCTGATTGATATGGGCAGAGGTGAATATCAGCTGAATCCACTTGCATTAACTCATCTGGAAGAGATGAAAGCCAAGAAGGCTCCTTTTGAACTGAAAGAGAACCACCGGAATCTGCTTGTGAAGAACCAAGATGGGATTCTTACAACCAGCGAGCTGAAAGCGGAGCACAAAGAAAAACAGTCTTTTGAACGAGAAAGACAGAACAAGCTACTGGACGGCATGATCCGGAATCTAAAAAACAACGGGTATCTGGAAGCCATGGGAAGCGGAGCATACAAGCTGACGGAAATACCGTGGCTAGAACTGAAAGAGCCACCACAGCAGAAAACCAAACAAAAAAAGCCCCGTGAAAAGGCTGATGGTCTCAAGGTTACAGCATACGACCGAACGCTGCTGGAGGTCTCCATTGATGGTCTGATCCGGCCAGAACTTCTTGATGCTCATATGAAATCGGACAGTCTGAAAAAGCGCATTGAAACTTTGAAGACCGCCGGATTCATCAAAGAAAACCGCCTTACGGATGATCTTCTGGAGCGCATTGAGATTACGAAGAGGCGGAGCCAGGAAAAAACACTTACCTTTGAAACCCTGACAAGGCAGCAACAACAGGTGCTGGTGGACATGCGGCTGTTCCTCAATCTTACACAGTCCCAGATGATTAAGTATATCTATAAGGGTAACGAAGAACTGGCTAAAAGCGATTTGAAGACTTTGTTGGAAAAAGGAATCCTTATCAAGGACTCCGCTTGGAATGTGTACGTCCTCGGAAAAGCAGGAGTGAAGCTCACCAATCAGCAGGATCCAGAGGCAGTCCGCTATAAGACCAAGTTGTTCTCAAGACGGGAAGAGGTAGGCCATGATGTGCTGGTCTACACCGCCTACAAAGAGCTGGAGAAGGAGATGCTGAAAGAAGGCAAGCAGATCATCAGCATCAAAAATGACCGTCAGCTTCGCAGTGAGGATGCCAAGAAATATGGAGCCATGACCGGTAGCTATCCGGATCTCCGGGTGGCATACATTGACCCCAAGACCGGCAAGGAACGGATCCACGACTTAGAGATAGACTGCGGCTACGATGAACGGACGATTCGGCAGAAACTCAGCGGTTTTACCGGAGGCACTGGGGGTTCAGGCGGTACCGGCAGCATGTCAGCCAGTTCAGGTTTCGGTTGGTACTGCAACTCCATGAAACAGGCGCTGAAAGTGGCCAAAGTGGTGAATGAAGATAAGAGCAAGAAGCTGAGTAGAGCCAATCATCTGAGTATCTATGTGATTGATGAAAGAGGCGACCTCAAACCCATGAAATGGTGGTGAACCCATGCTAACGGATTTGGAATACGAGATTTTGGAGAGAATCGTGGCTTACGGAGGTTATGTAACAACAAATATCCTGAGCCTGTACAAACGTGGCCTGACATCCTGCCGATACTGGCAGATTCTCAAAGGCTTAGCGGATAAGGGATACCTGAAGCAGCACTATTTCTTTATGGACAGCACGGAGCCTCATGTGTACCAAGTTACCAAGAAAGCCTGCACCCTCTTTGGCAGAGGAGAGGCCTACATGCGGAAGAAGCACCAGACACCCTTAATTATCCGATACCTGATCCGGGCACACTTTCTGTTCGAGCTGGCAGGCAGTGGCTACACCGCTATCCTTTCTTCTCCTGCCGAAAGGGTGGAAAGGTTAGATGCCATGGGTTTCAATGAAGCTTTGATGCCACGGAAGTTCAATAAAGGGGTTGGGACCATACAGATTGAGGAGTACATCCTCACAGAACCGCTCTATGCTAGGGAAGGTGGTATTTGCATCGTCCATGTTGAGAAAGAGGGAAGCACTGTTGCCAGCCAGCTGGTTACCCTGCTGGATCGGTATAATGCCATGATTCTGGATGGGATTCGCCCGGTGGACTTTCTGGTGATAACGGAAACGGAGGTAAAAGCCGGGGAGTTTGTACAGGTCTACAACCGGCGGTTTCGGCAGCTGTATCCGATGCCTGTGGAATTGAAGGGGAAATCTATTGGGCGGTTCTATCAGGTCAGGGCTTTATGCGGGGTATGAGTGCATAAAGGATTGGATAAAGGGTTGTTACGGGCTATGCCCCTGTGTTTCAAAGGTTTGAGGAGTTCGTAGGGTCTATTGGATTTTAGGATTAGGGGCTTGGACACCCACGCATTTACGCCCCCCCTGTGGCTTCGGCTAAAGCCTTTGCTCAGGGGGCTTGCTCGAAAGGTGAACCTTTCGGCAAAATGGCGGGGTGTACCAGTGCTTAGAGACTTTGTCTGGATGATGCGATATAATCAGATTTGAGAATAGGAATACACGGATGAAATATACAAAATCCAGATTTTATACAAGGAGCTTCGCTGATGTCGAATTTACTGAATACTAACATTGTCCAGGAAATCAAAGGGATTATTGCAGCGGCCCGTGAAAATGTCGTGCGACAAGTTAACAATGAAATATTGCTGGCCTATTGGAGCATTGGAAAAGTTATTGTTGAACACGAGCAATTGGGCAGCAATAAAGCGGATTATGGTAAGCGCTTGATTGAAAATTTATCGAAAGAATTGACAAGAGATTTGGGTAAGGGGTTTTCAAAATCAAATCTGTTCAATATGCGAGCGCTCTATCAAAACTACCCAATTTTCCAGACGGTGTCTGGAAAATTGACATGGTCACATTATTGCGAGCTATTGAGCGTATCAGATGACAATGCACGAAGCTTTTATGAAAAAGAGGCAATCAATTCGAATTGGTCGGTCAGAGAACTAAAGAGGCAGATTGATACGTCGTTGTTTCAACGATTGTTGCTGTCCAGTGGCAATGCAAATAAAGAAAAAGTACTTGCTCTTGCAAATGAAGGTATTTCTCTTTCGAAACCCAATGATATTCTCAGGGATCCATACGTTTTCGAATTCTTAGGAATACCAGAAAACAAGCCAATGCTAGAAAAGGACTTAGAGAAAGCCCTGATTCAGAAGATAGAGAAATTTTTACTTGAGTTAGGCAGAGGTTTCATGTTTGTTGGATCTCAACAGCGGGTCACCCTGGGGAATACTCACTACTACGTTGATATGGTTTTTTATAACAAGCATTTAAAAGCTTATGTATTGATTGATCTAAAGATGGGTGGTCTTAAACCAGAAAATGTTGGACAAATGAATATGTATCTCAATTACTATGCGTCAGAAGTGAATGACGAGGGGGATGATAAGCCCATCGGCATTATTCTATGCGCAGACGCTTCCGCAGTTGTTGCAGAATATGCATTGGGTGGGATGGAGAATCAGATATTTGCATCGAAATATGTGTATTACATACCAAATAAGGAGCAGCTCATCCGAGAAGTTGAGTATGTGATGAAGCACATAAATGAAGATGATTAAATTACGCGATCTTCATCAACGTATAGATATTCCTACTGCCGTAACAAGCAGATACATCTTCAGCATGGCCTTCGCTATGCTGTTTTTTTATGCCCATAGAGGGCTGTCAGATCAGTTTATACATCTGCACAGCTTCAAAATAACCATCATGCGAAATACAACAGATTTGGTTGCACTCAGTCCTGGGATGTTTGAAATTCTATCCCAGGTTTATTTGAAAGTCAGCTTAATTGCCCTGCTAATCATCGGCTTCGTCACCTACCGCACATTCTTCGAAACTCTCATCCACCAGAAGAGCGATGATAGGAGCCCGCCTGATGAAGAAATCATCGTGCCACCCTTCCCGTGGAACAAGGAAGAACTCCAATTGGTAATTGGATTAAAGCACAGCAAGCTGAATCTGGACAAAGTTAAGGACCCTGAATGGATCACGGTCCCCGAGAAAGCAATCTTTCAAAACTTCCTGATTTCCGGCACCATCGGCACCGGCAAAACCGCCAGTATGATGTATCCACTGACCAAGCAGGCCATCTTCTATAGTGCCGACAACAAGGAAGAAAAAGCCGGAATGCTAATCTTAGATGTGAAGGGTAATTTCTATGAGCAGGTGCTGGGCTTTGCACGAGACTGCGGCAGGGAAAATGATGTGATTCTGATTAAGCTGGGAGGTGAGTATAAATATAACCCGCTGCATAAGCCCCTGATGGAAGCCATTGATCTGGCAGAGCGGAGCCGAATCGTAATGGATCTATTCTCTGGAGGTGGAAAGAAGGAGGCGTTCTGGGATACGAAATCAGCTCAGATGATGTGTGAGTGTATCCGGCTGATGCGGATGGTGAATGGGGGCTATGTGA
>CAZEHS010000139.1:0-5771 GCA_964511875.1 uncultured Peptostreptococcaceae bacterium | reverse complement strand
CAGTGATGCTATCTTTTGTTTTATTACCTGTCTACTTGACAGGGGGCGGTTCACTTCATGGGTATAAGGACTTTAATTTTCCGCGGAATTCTTCATAGAGTCTTTTACTCAGATAAGCAGCTTTCCCCCCTGCGAGTACCACCTTATAGGAGGTGCGGCTTTCAGGCTGTACTGCAGTGACCTCCTGCAGGTTCAGGATGAAGGACCGGCTGGACTTGAAAAAACGGGGATCCTTGAGCAGGAGTTCGATTTCTCCCAGTCCCAGATTGCATTCGTGGGTGTGGTCCTCCGTGTAGATGAGTGTTTTTCTGCCTTCCGCTTCCACAGCCAGAATCTTATCCATGGGAAGCAGCAGTGTCTCCCGGCCGCATGGAAGCTCCAGCCGTTTGCCCAGAAGGCCGTATTTCTTTCGCAGCCGGTCAAGGGTTTTAAAGAACCGTACGGGATCCACCGGCTTCTCGATATAATCGAAGGCATAGACACTGAAAGCATTCCGTGCAAATTCATTGTGTGCTGTGACAAATAGGATTTCGCAGTCAGGATGGTGCCGGCGGATTGCATCGGCAATTTCGAGACCGCTCAGGCCGGGCATGTCTATATCCATCACTGCGACCTCTGGTTTTTCTTCAAGGACTGCTTTCAGGAATACCTGGGGGTCCTCCGTGCATAGGGTCACATCAAAATCAGGGGACTGTCGAATCAGTTTCAAAACAGTTTTAAGAGCCACAGGCTCATCATCCACAATCATGGTGCGCAGTTGCATGGGTTCCTCCGGAAATGGGATGCGCTTTACAAGCGGGAGTCTTAAAACTGTTAGGCATCAGATAATTCTACTATAATACACTCCATTGAGTTTTTCATCTTTTTCATGGATTTAAATTCCAAAATTAATCCCCTGAAGAAAATCAGGGGATTTCGAGGTAATTCTTTAAGTACAGAAACAGGCTGTCCGGGTCCAATGGAACAGGGTTTGTTTCTGTGCATGGATCCATGGCACAGAAGGTAATGATCGTAGACAGATTTTCCTGGATAATCATCAAGTCGTCTTCCCCCATCTGGCTGGCCAGTATGGCATTGAAGTCCACCTGTTCATATAAGTCCTCAATAGCGGCCAGTAAGTCATTTTCTGTGGCTTCCGGTCTGAAGAGTTGAACGGCAAGATCCTTATATAGTGCTGCAGATTCAGGATCGGAAAGGTTGTACAGGATGACGGGTATCAGAAAGAGGCCGTTTGCCGCTCCGTGGGAGAGACGGACGAATTTCACAAGACTGTGGGCCAGGCTGTGTGTCAGTCCTAAACCGGCGTTGGAGAAGGCGATGCCTGCCATAGAGGCTGCGGAATGCAGTGTATCCCGTGCAGAATCCGAATGTTCCTGTGAAATGAGTTTGGGAAGGTTGTCCAGAATTCCGCGGATGCTGGTGACGGCAAAGGCTTTCGAAAAGGGATTGGATTGGGTGGAAACGAAGGCTTCCACCGCATGGGTAAGTGCATCTATCCCGGTTTCTACGGACAAGCGTACCGGTGCGCCCTGGGTCAATCGGGAATCAAGTATAGCGATATCCGGAATCATCATGGAACCAGTGAGAGGATATTTGCGGCCGCTGACCTTATCGGTCACGACTGCATACTGGGTCACCTCAGATCCGGTTCCGCTTGTGGTCGGAATGGCAACAAAACGTGGTCTTGGAATTCCCTGATAATTGATGGGACCGTCCGCCAGCTTTTGATTGAAGTAAAGAAGGGCTTTTGCGGTATCAATGACAGATCCGCCTCCCAGGGCTATGATGGTGTCAGGCTGGAACTCCATGAAATGGACGAGCCCTTGAGTGACTGCAGTGGTATCCGGATCCGGTTGAATATCCTGAAATACCCGGAATTCAATGTTTCTGTCCTTGAGAATGGAAATGATGCTATCTGTGAGCCCGATTGCCATCAGGATAGGGTCTGTGGCGATGCACACTTTTTTCATGGGGAGCTCTGCGAGAATTTCCAAAGCCTTATCTCCAAGGTATATATCTGATTTTATGTTGAATTGCTGCATAGGAGCGCCTCCTTAGTATGAATGAGCAAGAGCCTTGCAAAAGCTATCTTGTGACCATGCTAACACGAGTGACCTGTTGGATAAGGATAGTTTCTTGTCATGGAGGAGTAGTAAATTATCACGATTGTCCCGGTGCCCCCGAAAAAATTGCATTGTGTATGGTTTGATGTACAATAATGATATCAATCATTAAATGGAGGGTACCATGAAAGCTCTGCGACTTGAAGACATCATAGATATTGAAGTCCTGCAAAGCATTCTTGAAAAATTCTGTATAACCGCTGGGGTTGCATCTGTAGCGGTAGACTATAAAGGGGAACCCATAACCGCATGCCTTAATTTCACCCGATACTGCAGCCATTTCCGTAACGATCCGGACAACCGCGGCCTTTGCTATTCGTCGGATGCTCATGGGGGCGTAGAAGCGGCTCGTTCAGGAAAGGCATTTACGTACCGCTGTCATTCCGGCCTCACCGATATGGCAGTGCCCATTATTTTTGAAGGACAGTATCTGGGAGCCATTCTGGCAGGTCAGGTAAAGGTCGTGGACCCGACGGAGCAGATCCGCCTCCATCCGCGAACTCTCAAGGCTTTGGAGGATCCCTTCATCAGGGAGGCCTATGATGAAATCCCCTTCACCACCCAGGAACGGGTGGACGCTGCCGCTGAACTGATGTATCTAGTAGCTAACTACATTGTTTCGGTGGGCATGAACAAGTTTGTCCATGAGGAACTGAATAAGAAAAGCCTTCAGCTGATCAGCGAAATGGAAACGAGGATGGATCTGGAGCGTCTTTTAAAGGATGCGGAGCTTCGACTGCTGCAGTCTCAGGTGAATCCGCATTTCCTTTTCAATGTCCTTAATACAATCAACAGTCTCGCCATAATAGAAAACGCCGTCATGACCTCTGAAATTGTCCATACCCTTTCTGAAATGCTACGGTATACACTGAAAAACACCTTTCATGATCTTGTTCATTTCAGTGATGAGATCGATTACATGAACAAATATGTCGCTATCCAACGGGTACGGATCGGTGACCGTATTCAGGTTACAGTAAACGCTCCAGAGGAGCTGCTGAACCTGAAGACACCGTATATGATCATCCAGCCGCTGGTTGCCAATGCAATCGTCCACGGCCTCTATGAGCATCAGGCAGACGGTCTGGTCCAGGTGGTGCTCAAGCGAGCGGATCAGGATGTGCTAGTCATTGTTTCGGACAATGGCGTCGGTATTGAGCCTGATAGGCTCAAACGGGTTCTGAAAACAGACGAGGAACTGGATGGACAGTCCACCGGAGTGGGTCTCAGGAATACCCATCGGCGTCTTCAGTATCGGTATGGAGAGGCATACGGTGTAAAGATCGTATCTGCACTAGGTAAGGGAACACAGGTAAGCGTTCGGATTCCAATCGGAGGATAGACATGTTAAGAATTCTAATTGTCGATGACGAAAAACTGGAGCGCAAAGCCCTGCACATCATACTGGAGCGGCATTACGGAGTTGAAATCCAGGTGGCCGAGGCAGAGAACATACAGGAAGCTGTGGAACGGGCCATTGAACTGAAGCCTCATCTGACCTTCATGGACATACGGATGCCGGGCGGAGACGGCCTTCAGGGCACTCGGCTGCTCAAGGCAAGGTTCCCGCAGATGCATGTGGTGATGCTGACTGCACATGCTGAATTCGAATACGCCCATCTGGCGATCAAGTTTCATGTGGATGACTACCTTCTGAAACCGGTCCGGTCCGAGAAAGTCATTGAAACCGTAGACCGTATATTTGCCGAATCCGCAAAGGCCGGAACGGCACAGGATCGATTGATGGAAGAGATGGAAACTGCCCTAATGGCAGGTAACTATCAGCAGTCCCGGCAATTGCTGCAAAAATCCGTCAGTAATCTGGACAACAGTCTGGACACCTGCAAAAAGTGGGCAGCCCAGGTGCTGGGTTTGCTGGAGAAGACCCGTCAGGTATATCAGGTGGCGGGGGCGGAGGATTCACAGGTGGTACTCCTGGGTGTCGAAGCTGAGCGGATCTATTCCCGGGTGATTGATCAGGTTCAGAGTTATATGGAACGGATCTTCGAGGAGATCATATCCAATAAACTGGCCAAACTAGGCGGTGAGTTGGACTATGCGGTTGAATACATCGAGAAGAACCTTTATAGGGACATCACCCTTGGTGATATTGCACAGTACATGAACATCAGTCCCCACTATTTCAGCAGGATATTCAAGAAAGCCCATTCTCAGAACTTTGTGGATTTTGTCACGGACCGTAAAATCATCCAGGCTGTCTACTGGCTGCGCAATACAGATAAAAGCATCAATGAAGTCGCTTTGGCCCTGGGCTTTTCAGAACCCAACTACTTCAGCAAGGTGTTCAAGAAACGACTTGGAACCACCCCATCCGAATTTAAACGTCTCGACAAGGATGAAGCCCAGCGGATCGTAACCTGCAATCTGGATGAGCATCATCAGTACATCTTCCTATGAAGCAACACAGCAAACTGCCCCCGCCGGGTAACAGGCGGGGGCAGTTTTTTACTTGCATGGCCGGAACAACGGTAAAATCGTGTCCTTCACCACGCTGAATTTGTCGCCGTATAATTCAGTCTATCAGCAAGGTATTCCATGGGAAAACAATTTCCCGAGAGGTAAGATGGCCTTGCGGTTAAACAATTTGTGAAAACGAAAGGGAGGATCAGGAATGCAAAGTATGATGAGCTTATTTTTGGCAGAGGCATTCGGAACGGGAATCATCATTCTTTTTGGAGCAGGAGTGGTTTCAGGTTCGCTGCTCAACAAGACAAAATCCGGATTCACCGGAGGTCTCGGTGTCGGCTGGGTCGGAATCACCATTGCATGGGCAATCGGCGTTACACTGGGTCTTTATGCATCCGGCCCGATCAGCGGCGGTCACTTGAATCCCGCAGTTTCAATCGCCTTGGCGATGGCCGGAAGCTTTGACTGGGCACTGGTGCCGCTGTACATCGCTGCCCAGTTCACAGGAGCGATGGTTGCCTCCTTCATCGTATTCATAGCCTACTATCCTCACTGGGCTGAAACCGATGATAAAGGGGCAAAACTGGGCATCTTCTGCACGGGACCGGCCATTCGCAACATCCCGTCAAATTTCGTGACAGAGTTCATTGCAACGTTCATCTTCCTCTTCTGTATCATGGTTCTTGGTGCGAATAAGTTCGCCGAGGGCATGGGCCCGCTCATGATCGGGATGCTCATCCTTGGAATGGGTCTTTCGTTCGGAGGGGTTACAGGATACGCCATGAACCCGGCTCGTGATTTAGGCCCCCGCATCATGCACGCCATCATGCCGATTGCCGGTAAGGGAGATTCAGACTGGTCCTATGCCTGGGTACCTGTTGTTGCTCCGATCATGGGCGCTATTGCCGGTGTAATGACTCATATTACACTGTTCCAATAAGAATCTTACAAGAACATGAGGAGGAAATAGTATGAAGAACGAAGCTTTGGGAATGATCGAAACAAAAGGCCTCGTAGCCTGTATTGAAGCAGCGGACGCCATGGTAAAAGCAGCCAATGTCCAAATGATCGGGTATGAAAAGATTGGATCCGGACTGGTTACAGTGATGGTCCGGGGTGATGTCGGCGCAGTGAAAGCCGCTGTAGATGCCGGTGCTGCCGCAGCAGGCAGAGTGGGTGAAGTGGTTTCAACCCACGTGATTCCACGTCCGCACACAGATG
>CAZEHS010000138.1:0-5955 GCA_964511875.1 uncultured Peptostreptococcaceae bacterium | reverse complement strand
CTCGATTGGTGTAAATAATAGACGGAAGTTAGATAGTTGTGAGAGAATGGAAAAGAGAACAATATACTAATAGTATTTCACTGAACTATTGGATCGAACATATGCAGTGGATTTCAGAAGTCCTCTGGCTGGGATCAAGTCTCTAAAAAGCGCTATAGCATAGAGCTAAAGGGGACCAGGCACCACCTATACACCCATGGAGAAGATGAGGAAATCATCGGCACATTAAAGCCAGGAGAGCTGGAAGAGGGAACGCAGGATCTTCAGCCGGATTGAGCAGGAATTATGAAGGCTTTTTTTTGGAAGCCGAGGTCTTATGTGGCCCATGTCAACAAGCTTGACCTAGCCACCATACATGGAAGGATATTTTTGTAATAGTGACCTGAGACAGTTTCTGATTATTAAACTCCGAGGAGGGTTATCATGGCCTATTCAGGATCTAAGCGGATCTGCCTGATCACCGGCGGTACCGGCGGCATCGGCTGGCATCTGTGTGAGGCTTTCCATCAGGAAGGGTATCAGGTAGTGGCATTGGACCACCGCATGCATCGGCCCCTTTCAGAAGGAATCCGGTTCATTCCGGTGGATTTACGGTCTGAATCAGAGATCAAATCGGTTTTTGATGCGGTGGCTACCGATTACGGTGCTGCGCATGTACTGATCAATAACGGTGCTGTCACCCATTTCAGCCGTCCGATCACTGAGATGGCTGTATCGGAATTTGACGATGTTATCGCCGTGAACCTCCGGGGCAGCTTTATCTGCAGTAAGGCGTTTATTGCAGCGAATCAGGGAGAAAGCTACGGACGCATCATCAATATCGCTTCCACCCGCTGGCATCAGAACGAAGCCCATTGGGAGGCTTATGGAGCCTCTAAGGGCGGCTTGGTTTCCCTGAGCAATTCACTGACGGTTTCTCTGACCGATACGCCGATCACAGTCAACACCATCAGCCCCGGTTGGATTCAGTCAGAAAACTATGATGCGCTGTCTGAGGGGGACCACAAACAGCATCCTTCTGGAAGAGTGGGCATCCCGAGGGATATTGCCAATGCCTGTCTTTTTCTGGCCCATGTGGAGAACGACTTCATCAATGGATGCCATATGGTGATTGATGGCGGCATGACCAAACGGATGATTTATGGATAGACCCGACGTGGAGCGTAAATGCAGCATCTGCCTTACTGGGAGTTCTCCGAAGGCTTAAGGTCATATGTTCTGCTGTTTATCAATGACAACGATCATTCAGAATCCGATCATGTATGGTGATCAGCTGGAAGAGTTGCTTTTCTTCAGCTACGGTATTGTGACATTTGATCAAAAGCGCCATGACGGAGTGGATGAACTGATTCGCGATGCGGATGAACAGATGTATCTGTTTAAGAGAAGCCGGCGATAATGAAACGAGACACGCGGAGACACGAGTGGATAGGTGGTGCCTGACCCCCTGCAAATCCTCGGACGGTTCAACCCATCACATTTATGATATTTGGAGGATGAATTATGGAAATGGTTTATTACAAATGCGCAACCTGCGGATTCGTATATCAAGTGCCATCCTATTGGAGTGACCATGCACCGGAACAGGAGCTGGAAATGGAGCATATGGATCTTCAAACCAAAGAAATGTGCAGCAATCGATTTTTGAAGCTGTTTGTGGTGAGGTAGCAAGCAAAGGAGTCAGGTGTGTTTGGCAATCAAAAGCGATGAATTTTGTACGTTTCTCAATGGCATAACGAGGCACACCCAATTGACTTGATAGCAATCAAAAGTCAATTGGGTGTGCCGATTGTGTCTTCTAGCAATGAAAAACAAAATCGCTGTCAGGAGGGGACCTTGCTTTTCCGGAGTCCGTGAATCAACAGCATGGCAATGGCGGAAATTTCACCAACTGTGGCAACTGCCAGTCCGGGGTAGCTGATCATTGGGTAGCTGGGGAGGAGAAACTGCACGAAGAATTCAATCAGATATCCGAAACAGCCTCCCATCAGGAGAATGCCGATGGTCTTTGGATAATAACCGGATTTGTAAACCAGATACCCAAAGGGGAACAGCCATAGGCCCCAGAATATTTCAGTGATGAACACGCCGTACTTTTGGAGTTCAAGGAAGAACATGGCTTGAGCAATCAGCTGATCGGAGGCCATCACCTGCAGATAATCGATGCCGCTTAACAGGTGTATTGCGGCAAACTGGTTCAGCAGATTCAGCATCGCCATGGGGACACTGACTGCAACGAAGGCCACCATCACGACGGCATGGCTCTTATTCACATGGAAGAGCAGCCTGTAAAGTGTAAGCCCCAGCAGCAAAAAGGCTGTCTGGCCAATCAGATCGCTTATGAAGCTTGCCTTGAAGAGTGCTTCGTTGGCCAGGATACTGGCGGCTGTTGCCACAGCGTCCTGGTCCATGATCAGTTTATTGCGGGTGATTTCAGCGAAGCCGCTGCCGAATAAAAGAACTGAATACAGCCCGCCGGCAAGAAGTGCTGTTTTTTTATCGGGGTTCATTGTCATACCTCCCGGCTGCTGTCAGGTACACTTGGATTCGGCCAGCCCCAGGCACTCCGTATGATTGTCAGTAGGCAGAGGACCTGGACAGAACAGAAGAAAATATAGTGAAGGTGCAGAGAACCGCCGCCGACGATCCACAGGATCGTGATCACTGCAGATACAATATTAGCCCAGCGGTTGAGGGGGTTATTCAGCACTCGGGATAAAAAAATCATAGCAATGGGAATTTCTATCAGTATGGCAAATGCCAGTAAAATCCCCGGGGTAAGGACCAACCCCTCCGCGGTCCCAGTCGTCAACCCTTCGAGAACTCCCGGGGTTATGAATGAGAGGATATCTGCAAAAGCCATATTGATCATCACAACGATCCAAAGCGTGGATAACTTCACCCTGGTGTCCATTGCCTGCATCGGATTGTTCATGTTTATTCTCCTTTCACTGTGTATTCGAACACTTCCTCCAATTTAACCCCAAAGGCCTCCGCCAGCCGGAAGGCCAGCTCAAGGGAGGGGGTGTACTTTCCTGCCTCAATGGAGATGATGGTCTGTCTTGAAACCCCGGCCCTTTCGGCCAGCTCCTGCTGAGTCATCTCATTGGCAAAGAAACGAAGCCGTCTTATATTGTTGCTGATTTCAATTTTTACTGCCATTTTAAACACCCTTCCTGTAGTAATACAGCTGGGCGAGGCCTTCCAGCATAGAACCCACACTGAATGCTGCGAAGAGAAGATTAAGCATCAGTACGGGCGTGTAGCCCAACGCCAGTGTGATCAGGCCGATCATAAACCCACCCCCTGCCACACCAAAGCCGATTCTCATCGATTTAAGCTCTATCAGCTTGTCCATTTCATCCTCGACCATTTCCAGTGCGATGACTTTTTTAATTTGGGCATCGTCGCACGCTTCGTTGCGGATGGATTCCTTTGCTGCAATGGCTATTGAGATCAGAATATGGAACACAATCTGAATGACAATGGCTGCAGCTATGCCGATGCCGATGTACTGCAGCATGGTGATGGCCCAGAGCTTTGTATGCTCAGGGGCTGTCAGGCCTGCATAATATTTTCCTAAAGCGTTAACGGCATACGCAGTCATTATGGCTGCTCCAGTAAAGACGGATACAAGCACGCGCTTTTCCTGATAAGACATGATGGTCACACTCCTTTTACCAGTCGGGTTACATTCGTTGTCGAAACACACTAAAGCATACACATTTGAAGTAGGGGATATTTGCGATGACAGGAATCAATTTCTTGTACTCATTGTAACACGAAGAGTACTAAATGTAAAGTATAGATTACATTTAGTAAAGTAAAAAATCGAACAGATCCTGGCGCTGCTAATTGAAAGACGAGATGCCACTTTCTGGTTGAAAATGACCCGTCTGGGTATGATTGAATTGGGAAAATGTAAGCAGCAGTTGCATATCCATTGTAAAAGGAGGATTTTTGAATGAGTGGAATCAAGGATAAACTTGGGAACATTTTTCACAAGACAAAGGACAAAACAGAGGAAGCCAAGGAAAAGGCCAAAGACCTGAAGGATAAGGCGGAGGAAGCACTGGACGAAGCCAAGGAAAAGGCCAGGGACTTGAAGGACAAGGCGGAGGATACACTGGACGATGCCAAGGAAAAGGCCAAGGTTTTGAAAGACAAAGCGGAAGATGCCCTGGATGAAGCCAAGGAAAAGGGCAAAAAGCTGAAGGACAAGGCGGAGGATGCCCTTGATGAGGTCAAGGAGAAAGCCAAAAAGCTGAAAAGCTGAATCTCAAGAAAGCTTCCCACATGATCCATAAGGCTATTCCAATTCGAAACTGCCTCCGACGCACTTATTCATCGGAGGCAGTTCACGTTAATATTTGTAAACTTTTTAAAGTGGTCAGATGTTCACAATAATCCCGTGGCGATAGAATTGAAAAAATGTAATGATTACAAATACAAGAAAGGGGTATATAAGAGATGGCTAATTTGGATACCAGTTTGTCAGCATGAGAAGGTTCATATATAGGATGTGATCGTTATGATTCCTCAATTGAAAACCACCTGGAAGAAAGATACGGCTTTGTTCATAACAAGTCAAACCATCTCACTGTTCGGCTCCAGTCTTGTCATGTATGCCATCATGTGGCACATTACACTAAGTACACAGTCTGGTACGATGATGATGATCTACATTATCTGCGGGTTCCTGCCGACGTTTTTCCTATCCCCCTTCGTGGGGTATGGGCAGACCGTTATGACCGAAAAAAACTCATCATACAAGCTGATACATTCATTGCGGCTGTCACTTTAATTCTGGCCGTGCTTTTTTTAATGGGCAATACCTCCATTTACCTGCTGTTCATCGTTTCAGCCTTAAGAGCTCTGGGAACAAGTGTCCAAACTCCTGCAGTCAGCGCATTCTTGCCGCAGATAGTACCTGAGGATCAGCTCACTCGGGTAAATGGCATCAATGGCAGTATTCAGGCTGCCATCATGCTGGTCAGCCCTATGATCAGTGCGGCGCTCCTTACCCTGGCAACGCTGGAAACGATCTTCTTCATCGATGTGTTTACGGCTGCCATCGCTGTGCTGGTCCTGCTCATCTTCTTAAAGGTGCCGGCCCACGCCAAGGCCCTCAGTCCTCAGGAAACCAGCTATTACCACGATTTGCATGACGGCGTACTTTATATCAGGAATCATCGTTTTCTCAAAAAGTTCTTCCTGTATTGTGTGGTGTTCTTTTTTCTGGTGACTCCAGCCGCTTTTTTGACCCCTCTGCAGGTGACCCGTTCTTTCGGTAGTGATGTTTGGCGGCTTACCGCCATCGAGATCGCTTTTTCTGTGGGTATGATCATAGGCGGGATTATCATTGCCTCCTGGGGAGGGTTTAGGAACAGGATGCACACGATGGCACTTTCCAGTATCGCGATTTCCGTAGGAACCATTGCACTGGGAGTTGTGCCTGTCTTTTGGATTTATATCGGGATTATGGGATTATGGGGTCTGTTCATGCCGATGTTCAACACGCCGTCAACGGTCCTGTTACAGGAGAAGGTTGAAGAGGCTTATCTGGGCAGGGTGTTCGGAGTGATGGGCATGATATCCAGCTCCATGATGCCCCTGGGGATGCTGGTGTTCGGTCCCATGGCCGATGTGGTCCAAATTGAAGGGCTATTGATCGGAACCGGCATCGTGATGTTCATCCTCAGCTTTGCCCTGATTTACAGCAAGGATTTAATTGCAGCAGGGAGGCCGGCAGAAGCTTCTGATGAAGTCTGATGCCATAAGGGAATGTGATGAATGGATAGATAATGAAAATCAGTGATGGGGATGTTTCTTATGGTATGGCCGATATCCAATAAAACGTATTTGACAGAAAAGGAAGCGGCCTGCGACTGGGCCGAAACTTATCCGATGCCTAACAGTTCTAAGACTCCCGCTTCTAAAGCGGGAGTAGAGAAC
>CAZEHS010000137.1:0-5964 GCA_964511875.1 uncultured Peptostreptococcaceae bacterium | reverse complement strand
GAGGGCAGCGGGTTTAATTACAGTGGACGAGCAAGGATCCCGAGGATGGACGGTGAATCACCGGAATCGCACCTGATACCAAGCGCTAAGTGCTGCAGTCGACACAGGCTGCGTTCATAAGTACCCGGGAGGTAACTCTCGGTATAGTGGATTTTCTTGGACAGCTGATAACCGGTAAGGCATCCGGTGATGGGGTTGTAGGTCCTGTTGGAATCGTTGGTGTTGTCGGTGAAGCTTCGAGGAGCGGTATGGCGGAACTTATGGGTGTCGCCGCCATCATTTCAGTGAATCTGGGAATTTTCAACCTGCTTCCCTTCCCTGCGCTGGATGGAGGCCGCATCATATTCGTACTCTATGAAATGCTGTTCAGAAAACCATTCAATAAGGCTTGGGAACAGCAGATGCATTATTTCGGTTTCATGATTCTGCTCGCCCTCATGGTATTCATGGTTTTTAAAGATCTGAAGCTTTTCCCTTAGGAGGATTCCATGACTGAGAGAAAAAGAAAGCGCGGTGTGAAGGTTGGCGATATCCTGATCGGCGGAGACAGCCCTATCAGCGTTCAGTCAATGACCAATACGGATACGCGGGACCCTATATCCACCCTCGCGCAAATCCGACGACTTGAAGAAGCCGGTTGTGAGATCGTAAGGATAGCAGTGCCGGACAGACAGGCTGCGCAAGCACTTCGGGATATTCGCAGCGACGTGGCTGTTCCCTTGGTCGCTGACATACATTTTGATTATCGATTGGCTTTGACGGCTATTGAAGCCGGTGTTGACAAACTGCGTATAAATCCCGGCAACATTGGGGACAGGGACAGAGTGCAGCAGGTTGTTGAGGCGGCAAAGGTCCGCAGAATCCCTATCCGCATCGGCGTCAATGGCGGGTCGCTGGAAAAGTCGATTCTTCACAAATTCGGCGGCCCAACTGCTGAAGCCTTGGTTGAGAGTGCATTGGATCATGTGCGTATCCTGGAGTCCATGAATTTTGAAGAAATTGTAATCTCGATGAAATCCAGCAGTGTGCCTGTAACTCTTCAGGCCTATCAACTATTGTCTGAAAAGTTGGATTATCCATTGCACATAGGCATTACAGAAGCTGGAACACCATGGCGCGGAACCATCAAATCATGCGCGGGACTTGGAGCCTTGTTGATGAGCGGACTTGGAGATACCCTGCGTGTTTCTCTGACAGGGGATCCGGTTGAGGAAGTAAGGGTAGGGCTGGAGCTTTTAGAGGCTCTTGATCTGCGTCGTAATGGGATACGTTTCATTTCCTGTCCGACATGTGGTCGGTGCCAGGTGAATTTGGAAAGTATCGTAAATGACTTGGAGCGGGCGCTTGCCGGAATTGAAATACCAATAACCATCGCAGTCATGGGTTGTGCTGTCAATGGCCCCGGTGAAGCAAGAGAGGCTGATTTGGGAATTGCAGCCGGTAAAGGCGAAGTCCTGTTATTCAAAAAAGGCAAGATACTGGGCAAAATTCCTGAAAAGCAGGTAATTGATGCCGTCGTTGAGATTGTAAGAAATTGGAGCGATGAAAAATAGATGAGTGAATCCAATATTGATACGCTGCTCCAAAAAATCAGGGGAAATGACAGAATCCAGCTGATGAAAGTCAATCTGGACACAGAGATTCGAACTCTGCGAATTGCGTTCAGGCTGGATCATGTGATATCTCAGGATAAATCCGAAAGATTAAAGGCAGAATTGATCAGACACATACCCGGTATATCTCAAGTCGTATTGATTTGGCGTCTTGATTGGCACATTGCGCCTACTGACGAACAATTCAGCGATTTTTGGAAGCAGATGCTTATGCCGGCTTTTCTTGTGGAGAGTCCCGGATGTCATCCCGCTCTTGCCAGTGCAACATACTCCCTGGACTGGGAAGATTCTGTTCTGGAACTGACAGTGAAAGATGAAATCCTGCTGGAAACCCTGCTGAGCCGTAAATGTGACAAATTGATCCAAAAGCAGCTGCACAATGCCTTTGAGCGGACATTCCGTGTGATGATGTCCGCATCAGGTCCCAGTGCCTGTCCGGATGCATATCTGGCGCAAAAGGAACAGTTGACCGATCTGCTGGTAAAAAAGGCCTTTAGTGAAAGCGGCGGCCGTTCTCCTCAGACAGCAGCATCTGCAAGACCGACCCCCTCTCAGAACAAACCTCAAAACGGGAATGGATGGAAGCGGGAAAAGAATACCGACTCGAAGGATGATCCTCGGGTGATATTCAAAAGGCTGATTCGCCAGGCGCCAGTGGAAATCAGATCCATTGAGGAAGAGGATGTGATGGTCTGCATAGAAGGGGAGGTATTCGAGCGTGAATCCCGGAAGCTGAAAGAAGGGAAAACACTGCTGATCTTTTCCGTTTCTGACAGAACCAATTCCATATCAGTGAAGATGTTCGCTGAGGCCCATGAACTGGATCAATTCGATGCAGTTAAAAAGGGTGAAAGGTATCGATTCGAGGGACGTGTCCGATTCGATACATTTGAGAAGGAACTGACCATACAGGCAATGGCAATAAATATGGCCAGTCCCATTGATAAGCGTAAGGACAATGCCCCGGAGAAACGGATCGAACTTCATGCTCATACGACGATGAGTGCCATGGACGCATTGCCTACTGCATCCGCTCTCATTAAACGTGCCGCAGAATGGGGGCATGAAGCGATTGCCATTACGGACCATGGTGTTCTTCAAGCCTTCCCGGAAGCCATGGAGGCAGGGAAAAAACACGGGGTTAAAATCCTGTACGGACTGGAAGCGTATGTAATCAACGATCAGGGCACTCTTGTCAATCATTCGAGAGGCCAGCGTTTCATGCAGGATACATTCATCGTCTTCGATATAGAAACCACTGGTTTTTCATTCATGGAAGACCGGATCACAGAAATCGGTGCTGTGAAAATCCAAGGGGGGGATATCGTTGATCGGTATTCCCAACTGATCAATCCCCAGCGTTCAATCCCAGAAAAGGTGACTGCACTTACAGGCATCACGGAGGATATGGTTGCGGATAAGCCGACACTGGACCAGGTTCTTCCTTATTTCATGTCGTTTGTCGGTGATGGAGTCCTCGTCGCCCATAACGCAAAGTTCGATGTTTCGTTTATCCGCTATGCCTGTGATCAGCAGGGAATTCCTTTCAATCCCACTGTTGTTGACACACTTTCGCTTTCCAGGATGCTGCTGACCGGTATTAAGCGGCATAAACTGAATCTGGTAGCCAAGCACTTGGGAATTGAGCTGTTGGATCACCATAGAGCCGTACACGATGCTGAGGCCACTGCAAAAATCCTGATGAGATTTTTTCAAATACTCATCGAAAAGGAAGTTCATGATTTAGATGAACTCAATGCCTTCGGGTCCAACCAATTCGATTTCAAGAATGAAGAAACATACCACACACTGATCCTGGTACAGAATCAGATAGGGCTCAAGAACCTTTATCAGATGGTGACTCACTCCCATATTGAAACATTCTTCAAGAGGCCGCGCATTCCAAAAAGCCTGCTTGAGAGCAGACGGGAAGGCTTGATAATCGGTACTGCCTGCGAGTCAGGAGAATTATTCAAGGCGATACTCAGCAATCAGGAGGATGAAAGAATTTCCGAGATTGCTGAATTCTATGATTTTCTGGAAATTCAACCGGTCGGTAACAACCAGTTTCTGATTGCGAAGGAAATGGTCCGTGATGCGGATGCCATTCGTGATTTGAACCGCAGCATCGTTGAGCTGGCCGGCAAATTGGATAAACCGGTCGTTGCCACTGGAGACCTCCATTTCATCGATCCTGAAGATGAGGTTTACCGGCGTATCATCATGGCCGGACAGGGCTTCACGGATGCTGAGAACCAGCCGCCCTTGTATTTCAAGACTACGGAAGAAATGCTCAGAGAGTTCAGCTACCTGGGAACAGATACGGCCCGGGAAGTGGTCATTGATGCCCCGCGGCGGATCGCTCAAAGTATAGAAGACATCATCCCGATTCCGGATGGAACCTATCCGCCCATCATCGAAGGCTCCGAAGCGGAACTGCGGGTAATGTGCTATGCCAAGGCACGGCGCATATATGGGGATGACCTGCCGGATCTGGTTGAAAAAAGGCTTGAGCGCGAGTTGAGCTCAATAATCTCAAACGGCTATGCGGTCATGTACATCATCGCTCAGAAGCTGGTTAAGAAATCCATGGAAGATGGGTATCTGGTTGGTTCCAGGGGGTCAGTCGGATCTTCATTCGCAGCAACAATGAGCGATATCACGGAAGTAAACCCCCTGCCTCCTCATTACATCTGTGATAATCCCAGCTGTAAACACGCCGAATTCCTGCTGGATGGCTCCATGGGCAGCGGAGCGGATTTGCCGGACAAGATCTGTCCGATATGCGCTCAGCCATACAGGAAGGACGGCCATGACATTCCCTTTGAAACCTTCCTCGGCTTCGAAGGGGATAAGGAGCCTGATATCGACCTGAATTTCGCAGGAGAATATCAGGCCTGCGCCCATCAGTACACAGAAGATCTTTTTGGAAAGGGCTATGTGTTCAAAGCCGGCACTATAGGTACCATAGCTGACAAGACAGCCTTCGGATTCGTTAAGAAATACTTTGAAGAGCGGGATCAGAAGGTGCACCCCAAAGAAGTACTGCGTCTGGCCATGGGCTGTACCGGCATCAAACGGACATCCGGTCAGCATCCCGGCGGCATCATGGTTGTGCCGAGCTACAAGGATATCCATGATTTCTGCCCGATACAGTATCCTGCTAATGACAGCAGTTCAGGAGTCATCACCACTCATTTTGATTACCATTCCATCAGCGGACGGATTCTGAAGCTGGATATCCTGGGACACGACGTACCGACCATTATCAAGATGCTGGAGGATTTCACCGGTGTCAATGCAATGGGGATTCCGCTGGATGATGCCGATACGGTGAAGATATTCACATCTGTTGAGACTTTGAACATTAAGGACAGGGACTACCCATTGAAGATAGGAAGCCTTGGAATACCTGAATTCGGCACGAAATTCGTTCGGGAGATGCTCAAAGATACTCAGCCTACTACCTTCGCCGAGCTTGTGCGAATTTCCGGCCTTTCTCACGGTACGGACGTATGGATCAACAATGCCCAGGAATTTGTCAGGGCAGGCCGGGCAGAGCTGAAGAATGTCATCTCCACACGTGATGACATCATGAACTACCTTATTTATGCCGGACTTCCTCACAAGACCGCCTTCACCATCATGGAGAATGTCCGGAAAGGAAAAGGACTTAAGCCTGAACAGGAAGCCCTTATGGAAGAGAATAACGTTCCGGACTGGTACATTGAGTCCTGCAAACGGATCAAGTACATGTTCCCGAAAGCCCATGCGGTTGCTTACGTGATGATGAGTTTTCGGATCGCGTGGTTTAAGGTCCATCATCCGCTCGCATTCTATGCGACCTTCTTCACCATCAAGGCCAGTGATTTTGATGCTGAGGTCATGTGTGCCGGGCCCAGTGTAGTCAGCAGCCGTATGCGTGAAATCGAGAATATCCAGAAGCCCACTCAGAAAGAAAAGGATCAGGCGAGCCTGATGGAGGTGGTTCTGGAGTACTATGCCAGAGGTTACGAATTCCACCGAGTCGATCTCTACACATCTCTGGCGGAGAAATTCGCTATCTGTGATGAGAAGCTCCTCCCTCCCCTCATGGCCCTTCAGGGATTGGGTGAGAATGCTGCGAAAGCGATCGTGGAAGCGAGACAGGCAGAGCCGTTTATCTCCAAATTGGATATCCGTACCAGGGCCAAGGTTACGAAGACGGTAATCGAGGTGCTGAATGTTCATGGATGCCTGAAAGGACTGCCAGACGACGATCAGCTGACGTTATTTCAATTTGCTTAAACGCCTGATGCATGCTATAATGTATAAGGTTATATAAGTCGTGCGCAAAAGAGTGGGAAATCCC
>CAZEHS010000136.1:0-6099 GCA_964511875.1 uncultured Peptostreptococcaceae bacterium | reverse complement strand
TTTCGCCTGGTTGCCGGGTTTCATAGGGCCTGTCCCTCCACCACTCTTGATAAGCAAACTATTGAGTTACTTTGGATTGTACGGGATACAGCCAGTCTTGTCAACATTTTGACAGATAATTCAGATTATATAACGTTGATATATCACAAACCATAAAAAAAAGGCCGGTCAACTGGACCGGCCTTTCAGAATTTCTATAAATTTCTATTGAGCCGCAGCAGCAAGCTTGGCTTTATGCGTAGGATCGTCTTCGAGTTTCATCATTGTGATTCCGGTGAAACCGTAGAAAATGGAAACAATCGGGTTGATAATATTGAGGAAGCAGTAAGGAACATACACCCAAGGTGCAACTCCAAGCATCCCGATCATCGTAGCGCCGCATGTGTTCCATGGGATCAGTGGTGATGTAAGAGTACCGGAATCCTCAAGACAGCGGGAAAGGTTCCGTGGAGCCAGACCCATATCTTCGTAAGCAGTTCTGTACATACGACCTGGGATAACGATTGAGAGATATTGGTCCCCTGCAAGAACGTTCAGGAAGAAGCAGCTGAAAATTGTAGCTGTTACCAGACCGCCTCTGCCATGTGCAATTTTAAGGATAGATTCCGCAAGTGTTTCCAGCATGCCGGATCTCTCCATTACGCCGCCGAAGCACATTGCACACAGAATCAGGTTGATGGTCCACATCATGGAGTCCATACCACCGCGAGTCAGCAGATCGTCGATTACTGCATTGCCTGTTTCGGAAGTGTAACCATAGTGCATAGAATTAAGTACATCATTAAGTGCAGCGCCCTGAAGAACTGAGGCAAATACAGCGCCTACCAGCACTCCGCCGAACAGACCGGGAAGAGCAGGTACCTTGAGAATAACAATAGCGATTACAATGACCGGACCAAGCAGCAGAATTGGGTTCAAGCTGTTATACGCGCCTGCCAGGCCCTCTTGAATGGAAGTGATTTGTGAAGCATCCAGTGTATTACCACCGAACTGTGCGCCAAGGATGCCGAACAGAATCAGGGAAATTACATAGGACGGGCCAGTAGTGAAGATCATGTGTCGGATATGGTCGAACAGGGTGGCACCAGCCATAGCAGGTGAGAGGTTGGTAGTGTCGGAAAGCGGACTCATCTTATCCCCGAAGTAGGCTCCTGAAATAACTGCGCCGGCTGTCATTGCAGCAGGAACGCCGAGACCTGTACCGATACCCATCAGTGCGATACCTACTGTACCTGCCGTTCCCCAAGATGTTCCGGTTGCCAGGGAAACAATGGAGCATACCAGCAGAGAAGCCACCAGGAAGAGACCAGGACTAAGAATATCCAGACCATAATAAACCATGGCGGGTACGATACCGGAAACAATCCAGGTACCAATCAGCATACCGATGACCATCAGGATCAGGATAGCGCCCATCGACATTCTGATGGTTTCTACAATGCCCTCCTCAAGCTCGGCCCAAGTGTAGCCCAGCATGTAGATGGCGATCGCTGCTGCAAACATAGCCGCTATGAACAGTGGAACATGGGCATCCATTTGAATATCGGGCAGACCTACCATTGCCTCGATTGGCAGAACCGCACACATCAGGAATACAATCAAGAATAATACGGGTAAAAGTGCGATACCTAGCGTTGCTTTTCTCTTTTCTCTTTTAGCCAATTCAAATTCCTCCTTTAACAATAAGTTACCTTCAGTATATATGGCATTCACGCAAAAATTCACAAAAATTCAAGAAACGTTTTCCCGTCTGAATTTTCTTTTAATTCTCACTGAAAGCATGTCTAAAGGTCCTTATGGAGGAGGAGGTTTTCTATGAATTTGCGGACGTTGATTTTCCCGCCGTCTCGCCTTTTTCCACGAATATAGTCCATCTCTGCTTTTACATTCTCAAAATCGTAAAGAGCCGAGGAGTATCTTATGAATACGTCATTCATGTAATCCTCAATCCCCAGATTGGCAATATTGACCAACCCCCTGTTGATGGCCCGTCGGATCCGCTGTTCCATGGCCTTGGGATTGTCACTGAGCATTTCACAGAAATCACGGACGCTGATGTCCGCATTCTTGTCCCCTTTTCGAAGGATTTGCTGGCAGATGTAGATGATATCATCTCCCCCCTTCTCCCCCATGATTCCCAGCTTGCTGAATATGATCTTGATCTTTCGGATTTCATGGTCTACATGGTCTTCCCTGATCTCAGAAAAAGCCATGGGCTTTCCGGTGGCCGCAGAGGTCTTGAAGATGGTCTCAATCATGTTGAATTTCCGCTGCATATGGATTTTTTCAATGATGTTCTGCACCACTTTCAGCACTTCAATCCTATTGATGGGTTTTGAGATGAAGAACTCGATTCCTGCATCATAAGCCTTGGCTATCAGGCTTTTTGTAGAAACCTGCGATATCATGATGAAATGCGTATCAGGCAATTCAGGTGACAGCTCCTGAACCAGCTTGGCGCCGTCTTTTTCAGGCATGAGCAGATCCACAAGTACAATATCGGGATGCATGAGGATCAGATCGTTGCAAGCGGTTTCGCCGTCTTGGGAATATCCCATTATTTCTCCGAGATTCTCTTCTTCAATGATTTCTTCAAGAGCTTGGATGATACTGAGGTCGTCATCGACGATATAGAATTTCATGAGATTGCCTCCAAACTTTCAATTGGTATTTTGATCGTGAACGTTGTACCTGAGCCCTGGACTGATGTTACTTCTATACTGCCGTTAAACCGTTCCATGATGATATCCCTTACCAGTGTCAGCCCAAGGCCGCGACTGATATTGCCGGTTGTGACACTGAATTTTGTTGAGAACCCGGGATCGAATATGTGTTTCAGATGTTTCTCTTTTATTCCAAGACCGTTATCGCGCACAATAAAAACCACCATATCCTCCTCGAGATAACCCCTGATCTCAATCATCCCCTGAATCCCTGGCCGCAGTGCTTCTTGTGCATTGACTACCAGGTTCCTCAGTACGGACATCAATAGGTAATGCTCCTGAACCTTCATATCGCATGAAAGGTACACTCTGAGATCCAGGTCCTTCATGTCCTCGGACAAGGATTTACGGGTAGTGGACACTAAAATGGCTATCAGATCCTTCAATGACATATGTTGGTAATCAGTTTCTTCGCTCATGATCCTTTCCAAACCCTTGATGACGCGGACATAGTCTTTTTTAATCTCATGTACGTCCTTCGCAATGTTCAGGGGCAGATTTTTCAACTCTTTGGGAAGGCTGAGCTGCCCCATTTGTTCGTATAGGATAAAAGCACTGTTCATGACTTCCTCGATGTAATCCATGTTTCTCTTCATGAAATAGGTCTCCCCCTTCAGGTCCGAAGTGAGAAGCAGCAGATTTTTATACCTTTCATTGTGTTCTTCCTTTACCAGAAGCAATCTGTAGTATTTAATGACTGTTACAAAGGTAAACGCCATTGTAGCCCTCATGGATGCAATCACCAGAAGCGTCACTGAGGCCTGAAGGACTTCTTTGGTAACATCCCCATAGCGGAACACCAGCTCCAGGACATTGCATATGAAATCACTTATAAGTATGATGAAAAACCAGTAGCCGTCATGCTTGTCCTGTTTTTTCTGATATAGAAAATAGAACATTATCCCGTAAGAAATATCAAAAACCATGGTGGGATATTCTAGAAACATTGCTTCTGAAAAACCCATTGAGCCCAGTGTAGCGAACAGACTGCGGCTCAGAAGGCCTATGCTGGCGATGAACAGGGACAGTTTGATTGAATTCACTTCACGGTAAAAGTACAGGAATATCGGAAGAGAAACTACGGAAAGGGATATCCTGAACCCGCTGGTGAAGATATCGATGTACATCTGAGACGCCATTGCGTCAACCAGTGCATAGACAAACATGAGTCTGAAGATTCTTAATCGGCTTGACATGGGGTCTTTCATAGGAACCTCTTTCGTATGATTTCTCCCTTATTATACACAGGTGTTCAGAAAAGAGCAAAAGACCATGAGCATCAAAAAAAAAAAGCATCCTCCGAAAAAATAACGGAAAATGCTGTCGTTTCAGTGACGTTCTTCTCTGAAGTATGGTGCACTTAGCCCTTCTGGCGCCTTTGCGGCACCTGTTTTCCGGGTTGAGTCGTAAATCAGAACCATGATGGTTACCAGGTATGGCAGCATGTCGATCAGATACTGTGAGATTGGGATCCCCAGCTGCTGAATCCGGAAACCGACAATATCAAGTCCACCGAAAAGGTAGGCACCGAATATGGCCTTGATCGGATTCCATGAACTGAAAATAACCAAGGCTACAGCAATCCAGCCACGGCCGGCTGTGACATTCTCCTGCCAGGCCGGCACATATACCAGGGACAGGTATGCTCCTCCAAGACCGCATAAAGCGCCGCCCGCAAGTATATGGATGTACTTGTATAGGTCCACATTGATTCCGCTGGCATCTGCCGCGTAAGGATTTTCACCTACCACTCTCAGATTCAGACCCAGTTTAGTTTTGAAAAGATAGAGCGTCATGAGTATAGCAACAAGAAGTCCGAGATATACGTATATGTTCTGAGTGAAAAAAAGCTTGCCGATCACAGGAATATCACCCAAAACCGGTATCTTGATCGGATTAAAGAACTGTGTGAACGTAGCAGGAAGCACCTCTCCTACTAAAGTCTGACCGATGAATCCGGATATGCCGGAGCCCAATATGGTAATGGACAAACCCGCAACGACCTGATTAGCCCGCATGGTTACTGTAAGGACAGCGAATATCAATGAGCCGAATGCACCGCCTGCAGCAGCTGCGAACATGGCCAGTACCGGTGACTGTGTATAATGGCCGACCAGGAATCCCATGACCGCTCCAATCAGCATCAACCCTTCAACACCCAGGTTCAGGTTTCCGGATTTCTCAGTGAGAATCTCACCCAATGTTGCGAACAGAAGCGGCGTACCTGCCTGAATGGCCGCTGCCAGGAATATGACAAATGCCATCAGTTACCCCCCTCTACAACCGTTGCAGCCGTTTTTTTGATCCACGGCCACTGAATGTACACTTCATATTGAATGAAAAATTCGCTGCCTAATGCGAATATCAGAATCATGGCCTGAAGGATTTTGGCTGCAGCAGCGGGAATTCCAAAGGAAGTCTGGATGAAATTCGCACCTTGGGTCAGAACAGCAAAGAGTGCTGCAGTGAACGGAACAGCAAGCGGGTTCATACCTGATAGCCAGGCAATGATGATTGCAGTGTAGCCATAACCGCCTGATACTTCATAGGTCAACGTCCCTGCAACTGCCGATGCCTGCAGTACGCCGGCAAGGCCGCACAGTGCGCCGCTGGCAAAAAGGGTCAGCAAAGTGACCTTTGCGACATTCATGCCTGCATACTTGGCAGTCTTCTCACTGTTTCCGATGACTGCGATCTCATAGCCCAGTGTTGAGTGATTAAGGATCATAGTAACAGCGGCAACAAGGGCAAGTGCGATCACCCAACCGATATGCACACCGAAAAGTTTAGGATAAAGTGCCGCATCTACAAAATTTGGGATTTTAGGGAATCCCAATGCACTTGGATCCTTCCATGGACCGTATTGCAGAAATATGACTATCTTCAGGGCAACATAGTTCATCATCAGAGTGAACAGAGTCTCATTTGTTCCGAACCTGGCTTTGAATATGGATGGAATCAAAGCCCATAACCCGCCACCCAGTATTCCGGCACATGTCATCATCAGCAGCATCACCGGCATTGGAAGGGTCGTGAATCTTAGGGCGATGAAACTCCCTGCTATCGCACCAAGAATCATCTGTCCGTCACCGCCGATATTCCAGAACTGCATTTTAAACGCAAGCAGCATACCTAGAGCAGTGATGGTCAACGGTATTGCTATCTTTATCGTTTCCTGGATCCGATAAGGTGATCCGAAACTGCCGTCCAGCATAGAGGCATATACCTTCATTGGGGCATGGCCCATGAAGGCCACAAAAAAAGCCAGTGTTCCCAATGCGGCAACAACAGAGGCCAAACGGATTGCCGTAGCTTTCCACATGGGCATATCCGATCTTTTTCCTATACGGATCATGAGCATTTCACCTCCATGTGC
>CAZEHS010000135.1:0-6240 GCA_964511875.1 uncultured Peptostreptococcaceae bacterium | reverse complement strand
CACATCCGGAGGCGTGAAAGGGTTACCCATTGCTGGCACAGGCATTTTTTCCTTAAGGGCCTCTCAGGACCGCTTTAAAGGGATTCATTTTTATACACGTTACCATGAATACCGGTCCCTGTCAACCAAACACACTTCCAATTTTATTCTTGACGGACCGGAGTCCACAGTGATAAGATTGACCAAATGGTCGACCTTTAAATTAGTCCGAGAGGCTGGGAAGGTGTCAGGGCTACCCCTGTTTGTGTCTTTTTGTTGAAGATACCGCTAACCTTCGCCTCCAAGTGAAGGTTTTTTTATTGCAAAAACGGCCAGGAATGCCTGAATCGGCTTCCAATTCTGAAAGGCGAAAATCGGATCTGCCTTTAAAATGATTCTGTGAAATCAAAAGGAGGACTACCATGGAACACCCACTTCGACACCTTATAGAGCCCGAGGATCTTTCCATTGAGGAAATCTACGAGCTGATAAACCTGGGGAAGGCGATGTACGAGAATACACCGGCCTACAGTGATCTTTGCAAGGGTAAGATCCTTGCGACCCTTTTCTTCGAGCCCAGCACACGTACCCGTTTCAGCTTCGAGGCTGCCATGCTTCGGCTGGGGGGAAGTATCCTGGGATTTGACGATGCAAATACCAGTTCTGTGAAAAAAGGCGAAAGTCTGGCTGACACAATGCGGTGTATGAGCTACTACTGCGATATCGCCGTCATGCGTCACCCGCGGGAGGGCGCGCCAAAACTTGCCTCCCAGCATTCTGCGGTTCCATTGATCAACGGTGGTGATGGAGGACATGAGCACCCGACCCAAACTCTGACAGACCTTCTTACCATTCATATGTATAAAGGAAAAGTGGAAGGACATACACTGGCGTTCAGCGGCGACCTGAAATACGGAAGGACTGTACATTCTCTGATCCGCACCATGGCCCGGCTCAACACCAAACGGTTCATCCTTATTTCTCCGGAAGAGCTGCGTCTGCCAAGCTCACTTAAGCGGTTGATACTCAATGCCCATCCCGATGTGATTTTCATGGAGACTGATAACCTGCAGGAAGTAGTCCACGAAATCGATATTCTTTATATGACTCGAATTCAGAAAGAGCGGTTCTTCAACGAAGAGGATTATCTGAAGCTTAAGAATTCGTTTATACTGACGCCTGATAAACTTGCGACTGCTAAACACGACATGATAATCATGCATCCGCTTCCCCGCGTCAACGAGATTGCTTACGAGGTTGATGGAGATTCTCGGGCAGTTTATTTTGAACAGTCCAATTTTGGAGTATTTGTCCGGATGGCATTGATAACAAAACTTTTGGGGGTGAATGCAGATGTTAGAGGTTAAAGGCATACAGAACGGAATCGTGCTTGACCATATATCTTCAGGAAACGGCCTGAAGGTTTTTGATAAGCTTCAGCTCGCCAAGGTGGAATCGCCGGTGGTCCTGCTCATGAATGTGGAGAGCAACCATTTAGGCCGAAAGGATATCATCAAGATTGAGAATACTTTCGATGTGGATCTGACGATCCTTGGACTCATCGATGCCAATATTTCAGTATGCATAATCAAGGACGGCCGTGTCGTGGAAAAGAAGACCGTGGTGCTGCCCAAGGAGATAAAAGGCCTGATCACCTGTAAGAATCCACGATGCATCACCAACCATGATGATTATATCAACCCCGTGTTCAAACTGGTCAGCGAAAAACCATTGGAATACATGTGCACATACTGCGAGGAAATCACGCGATACTCACTCTAAAAACTCATGAACCTGACAAAGGAAACCTGCCGCATTACGGCAGGTTTCCTTTTATGCCGGCTTCCGATACTTCCGGATGATGCTTTCTGCTGCAAGGATACCGTCAACCGCCGACGATACGATCCCTCCAGCATACCCAGCCCCTTCTCCGGCAGGATAGAGACCCTGATGACTGACGGACTCCAGAGTGTCATTGTCACGACTGATGCGAACCGGAGATGAACTGCGGGTTTCCACACCTGTAAGGACAGCGTTTTCTCCTGAGAACCCCTTCAGTTTTTCGCCCATGGCTATAAGGCCTTCGCGAAGTGCATCTGAAATGGCATCCGGTAAAAGCTTACCCAGATCTCCTGGTACGACTCCCGGTTTATGGCTGGGTACCAATCCATCAAGATCAGTCGAGGGAATGTTTTTTAAAAAATCGCTGGCTCTCTGTGCGGGAGCATGATAGCCTCCCCCGCCGGCGTGGAAAGCTGCACTTTCGATCTGACGCTGGAATGCAATGCCTCCCAGAGCCCCCGGATCATAGTCAATCGACGACACTGTCACCAGAAGGGCACTGTTGGCGTTCCTGCCGGCACGGGCGTGATAGCTCATGCCGTTCACCACCAGGTGCTCAGGCTCCGAAGCTGCCCCCACAACATGGCCGCCAGGACACATGCAGAAAGTGTACACTGCCCTTCCGCTGGAACTCTGGTGTGTGAGATGGTAATCGGCCGCTCCCAGGAATGGATGACCTGCTGAAGATCCATATTGAGCGGCATCAATCATGATTTGAGGGTGTTCAATTCGAAAACCGACCGCGAACGGCTTAGGCGTCAAAGTAACTCCCTGGTCAACAAGAAATTCAAAAGTATCCCGCGCACTGTGTCCAACAGCCAGTACGACAGCACTCGAGTCAATCCGCTCTCCTTTTGATGTGACCACACCCTTGATCTGGTTCCCATCCATCATGAGTTGCGCTACACATTCCCCGAATCGAATCTGCCCGCCATTCTCTTCAATTTTCCCCCTCAGGGATTTGACCACTTCCTTCAGCTTATCAGTACCTACGTGGGGTTTAGCCTGATATAGGATTTCCGGCGGTGCGCCGGCTTCAACGAGCTGCTTGAAAAACCAGTTGCTACGCACATCTCTACTCCGACAGGTGAGTTTTCCGTCTGAGAACGTCCCCGCCCCCCCTTCTCCAAACTGAACATTCGATTCCGGCAGCAAGTGACCGGTATCCCAGAATGTTTGGACATGCAGCGTACGTGTATCGACATCCTGGCCCCGCTCGAGAATCAGTGGCCGATAGCCCAGTTTCGCAAGCAGATACCCTGCCATCAGGCCAGCCGGACCCATTCCTATGATAACCGGCCTTCCAGCAAGCGATTCATTCCCTGGATCAGGAGCCTTGTAGCAATCCTCTTTATAAGGCTGGAAAGCACCTCTCAAACGAATACCTTGCCTGACTGTCACCGCCAGAGTATATACCCTGAGTATCGACTGCTTTTTTCGGGCATCCAGCGACTCGCGGATGATTGAGATTTCTTCTATTGCTCCAGTAGTTACTCCCAGTATTTTTGCAGCCTTATCATGGAGTTTGCCGATTGGTTCGTCTAAAGTCAGCTTGACTTGTTCCAGTTTCAGTTTCATTGTTCAACCTTTCTGAATAAAATCCACTGAATCACTGTATAAATATTCGGTGATTTCGGTGGATTCGGTGGTTCCAGTGATTTTTTTCTGTGTTTTAGCGGGGAGCCTTCATATGCTTTGCGACCTCTGCCGCCACTTGATCCATCGCCTCTGATATTTTAAGGGTTTGAATTCCAATGATATGCACATTGCAGAGGTTGAGCGGAACTATGATTTTCCGAGCCGGACTTTCCGATACCGCCTCAGCAATGATGGCCGTGATTTCACCAAGCATTGAATTTGCCATGAGAATGGCCATGGGGCCAATGATCAGATCCATTTTTCCCGTATTCACCCGAACAGCGTTCTCACCCGTTGCGCCTGCATCGGCACCACTCTTCATCATATTGCCTGTTGCAACGGCATTCGTGCCGAGCGCAAGTATTTCAACCGTATTTCCAAAATCAGTCCGTAACCTGGCTACCACTGCTTTCCCTATTCCGCCGCCCTGTCCATCAATAACTGCTATTCTCATGGTATCCGCCTGCCTCATTTCTGTTGATTTCGGGAAACCAAAGAGCCATCTCTCTTTGAGCATCCTGGATCGTGGCAGATCCATGAACACAGTTCCTTTGAATATCGGATCCATAAAGATCACGGATGGTGCCCGGGTCAGCCTTGATCGGATCAGTAGCTCCGTTGATACGGCGAACATGGTCGACAGCATCATAACCGGCGAGAATAGCCGCAATTACTGGTCCTTCCTGCATGAATTTCAGCAAACCTTTAAGGAATGATTTTCCTGAATGCTCTGCGTAGTGGGCTTCAAGAAGTGCCTGCGGAGGATGCATCAGTTTAAGTTCCCTGATTTCAAGACCCATTTCTTCATAGAGTGCCAGTAGCTGCCCGGACAATTTTCGGGAAACTGCGTCGGGTTTAATGAGAACCAGGGTTTTTTCTTTATCTTGAGTCATTTGCGGCATTTTTATCCTCCGGTAATGGCAATAACTGAAGCTGAAGTCTGGTTTCCTCTGCGGACAATAATTCCCGTAAGGCTTCGTCGCTAAGGTTCACTTCAAGAAATTTTTCAAAATCCTGATTTCCCAGCATCATAGGCATACGATCATGGATTGATCGGATATGATGTGCAGCCGGTTTCGTGATAATGGTTACTGCACTGATTTTCTCCCCAGCCTTAGTAGTCTGGAACTGATAGAGGCCTGCAAGGGCGATGAGCGGCTGGTCTTTAACGAATATGCCATACCGTTGTTTCCCCTGGCCGGTCATGCCCCATTCGTAGTAACCGCTTGCTGGTACAATACACCGTCTGGTCCTGATTGACTCTCTGTAGAATTCCTTATCCAGCAGCGTTTCTGCCCGAGCATTGATCAACGTTTTTTTAAGAAATGACGCTTCCCAACCCCAGCGCATATTCACTAGCTGCCTCTCTGGTTGTTCCGTAATTACGGCAACCTGTTCAGTAGGAAAAATCTCTCCAGTGTGGAGTTGAACACTCCTGATCTGGTGAACATTGAAGTGCTGCAGGATATCATTCAAATCTGCATCAAGATAGAATCGTCCGCACATGAAACCTCCTGCTTCCTAATTCTTTGGATCAATAGCCTCTTTTAGTTCAACCATACCAAGCTCCCGGGCTCTAAGAATCACTTCTTCATCTGATATTCGAGGGTTCTGCCAAGTCAGTACGACACTTTGTATTCCTGCAAACACAATGACCATACCCAGTATCAGACTTATGATATAAAATCGTATCCTGTTCAGATTCATGGTTTACTGCTCACTTTGACTGTCGATTGTTTTCCACAGGCCATACAGGACCCATCTTCTTTAATGCTGGTTTTGACTAGAGAACTGCGGTCGACGAGCACGCTTCCGCATTGGGAACAGTATGTGTTCCGATCGGCCTCAGGGACATTACCCAGATAGACATATTTGAGGTACTGCTTTGCAATTGTCAGAAGGTGCTCCATCAGGGCGATATCAGTTGGCGGCATTTCCATTTTATATCCTGGGAAGTATCTGCTAAGGTGCAGTGGTATTTCAGGATTTATAGACGCAATGAATTCACCGATCCTATGAATTTCATCATCAGAGGTATTCAGTCCCCCGATCAGAAGCGTCGTTATTTCCACATGGGTGACCGGCGCACTTATCCGTATGAACTCCAATACAGGATCGAGCTTACCCCCGCAGTGCTTTGAGTAGAAATTGGGATCCATTGATTTCAGATCGATATTCATGGCGTCAATGAGCGGTATCAACTCCATCAACGGCTCAGGATTCATATATCCATTCGTGACCATGACATTCTTTTTCCCATGCTTATGAATTCCACTGGCTATATCTCGCATGAACTCATACCATACAGTCGGCTCGTTGTAGGTGTAGGCAATTCCAAGATTCTCTTTCTCGTTATTGGCGATATCCACCAGATTTTGAGGGCTGGTATCAATCATTTGAGGCAGCCCTTGTGATATGGCAAAGTTCTGACAAAAATCACATGTGAAATTACACCCATAGCTTCCGACTGAGAATATCTTGGATCCGGGGTAAAAATGATATAGCGGTTTTTTCTCTATAGGATCTTTCCCATAGGAAGCTATACGTCCATAGGACTGTGCGATGAGCTTTCCCTTTTGGTTGACACGGGTTCGGCAGATCCCTTTTCCTTCTGGCAGAATATGACACCTGTGAGGGCATAGTTCACAGAGAACTGAACCGCCTTCGAGATGGGAATAATAGCTGGCTTCTTTCTTATGAAGCATGGTGTCCTCCCTGATGGCTTTGAGCACCCGAACGCATCCATCAGTGATGACGGATAACCTCGAATCGTTGAAGTGT
>CAZEHS010000134.1:0-6346 GCA_964511875.1 uncultured Peptostreptococcaceae bacterium | reverse complement strand
GAGCATCGCCTTGCCAAGGCGAGGGTCGCGGGTTCAAATCCCGTCTTCCGCTCCAACAAGAAGGCAGTCAGCTGTTACAGCTGGCTGTTTTCTATTATCCAAACCCGAAAAAACAGAACCTGTTATTGAACACTGTTCGTTTGCAGTGAATCACGATATACTAAAATCTGGGTCCCAGTGTTTTCTGGATAACACCATTGGCATTTCCATTGAATGTGAGGTGCATCATGCGCGCAATAATCATCGGGGCAGGTAAGTTTGGCTACAAATTGGCCGAAGCCTTGGATAAAAGAAGCATAGACATCATTCTGATCGACCAGAACGAAAAGGCCATCGAGCGGATCCACGACCACCTGGACGTCATGACGGTCCTCGGCAGCGGGACTGATTTCGATCTGCTCCGAAGTCTGGATATACCGAAACAGGATATGGTGATCAGCTTGACGTCCAGCGATGAGACCAATACACTGATCTGCACGATGGCCAAAAAACTGGGCTGCCCACGTACCATCGCCCGGATCAGGAATCCTGAGTATACCTCTCAGACAGAATTTTTCAAAACAGAGATGGGCATTGACTACATCGTCAATCCTGATTTAGCCACTGCATCGGAGATCGTCAGATATTTGCTTAAACACCAGCGGATCAATCTAAGCCCGACCGTCAAGAATACCTTATCCCTTGTCGACCTCACAGGAGACCAGCTTAGGGATTATATCGGAAAGCCGCTTCAGGACATCGAAGTGGGCGGGTTGATGATTGCTGCGATTAGCCGTAACGGTGAGGTTCACATTCCTGATCAGCATATGGTGCTCCAGGAAAGTGATGTAATATACATCATTGGGAAACGTAATACGCTGAATCGTCTCAGCGACTATTATGATTATTATAATACCCGTATTGAACAGGATGAGATCCGCCGGGTGATGATCCTGGGCGGCGGCAAAACAGGTTTCTATCTGACCCAGAAGCTGCTGAAATACGGACTGTCCGTGACTGTAATCGAGCAGGACAAGCTGCGCAGCAGGGTGCTGTCCGAAGAATTCACAGAGGCTTTGATAATAAACGGAGACGGAACGGATATCAACCTGCTGCAGGAAGAACATATCGAGCAGATGGACGCTTTCGTCAGCGTGACTGGCTACGATGAGCAGAACCTTTTGATGTCCCTGATGGCCAAACAGATCGGCGTCCGGAAGGTTATTGCAAAGATCAGCCGGCATAACTATGCAACTCTTGTGGACCGTATGCCCATAGACAACGCCTTTAATCCGATCACCATTTCTGTCGGTAACATCATTCGTTTTATCCATAACAACGAAACGCTGCTGCCATCTCTGATGCTGGGTGGGCAAACAGAAATCACGGAGATTGTGGTTGATGAGACCACCATCCTCATGGGCCACAGGATTTCCGAAATCCCTTTTCCTAAGGGCATTCTGCTGGGGGCAGTGATTCGCAGCAACGAATTCTTCAAGCCCAAGGGAAACATGGAAATTCTTGATAAGGATCGGCTGATTCTATTCAGTCATAAAAAGAACCCGGTTCAGCCGGATCTCTTTGCAAAGCCCCAGAACGGAGGTTTTTTCAGTGAATTATCCCGCCGTATTCAGAGTCATCGGGGTCCTTCTGGTACTTGAAGCCCTGTTCATGATACCCTCACTTGGAATTTCATGGCACTATGGTGAACCTGCAGCAAAGTCTTTCCTTGATGCGATTCTGTTGTGTCTGGTTATCGGGTTTCTGTGCATAAGGATTCATATCAGGGATGGCACGTTGAAAGTCAGGGAAGGGCTTGCCATTGTCGCTTTGGGGTGGCTTATCTTTTCTATTATCGGAGCCTTTCCGCTGCTCTGGTCCGGCAGTGTGCCGACCATGACAGATGCATTTTTTGAAGCTGTTTCCGGTTTTACGACAACCGGGTCTACTGTCATTCCGAATGTGGAGATCCTCCCTATGGGGATCTTGTTCTGGCGATCATTCACACACTGGATCGGGGGTATGGGAATCCTGGTTTTCACGGTTGCGATTCTCCCGGCAGTAGGAATCGGCGGATTTCAGATGTTCAGGGCAGAAACCCCGGGTCCGATTGCAGACCGGATTACACCGCGGATCAACGTCACCGCCCGAATATTGTACACTTCCTACATAATTATGACACTGGTGGAGATCCTTCTCCTAATGGGCGCGGGCATGAATCTGTTTGACGCATCGGTACATACATTCGGCACGGTTGGCACCGGAGGGTTTTCAACGAAGAATATCAGCATCGGCGCTTATACCAACCCTGCAATCCATTGGATTATAGGCATTTTCATGATATTGGCCTCCTGCAATTTTTCCCTGTATTATGCCTTATATAAAGGAAAGTGGCGAAATGTGATCAAAGACCAGGAGCTGCGATTTTTCCTGGGTGTTGTCCTGGCCTCCACGATCCTGATTGCTGTGAACATCTTTCCGGCTGAAGGAGGCCATATCGGAACAATCATCCGGGACAGCTTTTTTCAGGTGGCATCCATCATTTCAACTTCAGGTTATGCTACAGTTGATTTCGATCAGTGGCCAACCTTTTCAAAAGTCATTCTGTTCCTGCTGATGTTCATCGGGGGCTGTGCCAGCTCAACAAGCGGAGGAATCAAGGAAATCCGTATCCTTCTCCTCTTAAAGCTGGTTCGGGCGGAAATCATCAAAATAATGCACCCTCGAGCAGTGGTCCAGGTCCGACTGGGAAAAAGAACGGTACCGCTTGGAATCATGTCGTCAACGACTGCTTTTTTCTTCAGCTATATGATGCTCTATGCCCTGGGAGTTCTGCTTGTCTCCCTAGATGACGTCGATTTCATAAGCGCAGCCTCCGCTGCAGCTGCGTGTATCGGAAATGTCGGCCCTGGTTTCGGCTTTGTAGGCCCCATGACCAACTTCTCGGGCTTAAGTGATTTCAGTAAATTGGTCCTTTCAGCCCTGATGCTGCTGGGGCGCCTTGAAATTTTTACGATTCTGGCTGTCCTTACTCCAAGGACCTGGATGCGGGACTGATAAATTCATCCTGAATCTTGCGGTTTGTCCGTCTTAGTGCTACAATCAATTATAGTTATGCAAAGACGGAGACGAGTAACGATAATTCCGATTTTGAGAGAAAAGGGCCTTGGCTGAAAGCCTTTTATCGGAAATCGTGAAAACACCTCCTGAGCGGCGGGTCAGTAGCATTATGCGAAATCCCGACGGGTGGCTCCGATAAAGGCCGACTGAGTGGAAGCAATTCAACCAGGGTGGAACCGCGTGAATATCTCACGTCCCTTACAAGGACGTGAGTTTTTTTTGTTTTTGAAATAACAATTTTGAAACCACCGAATTCACCGAAAACACCGAATGGTGAATTAACCAGTGGCTGATCAATGAATACCGCATTCTTTTTTCGGTGGTTTCGGTGAATTCGGTGGTTTCATTTTTATCATCTCTTATCAGGATATTCAAAAGGAGGAAAAATATGAGTCAGGTAACAGTAACGTTGAAAGACGGATCACAGAAGCAGTTTGAAAAGGGAATCACGCTCTATGAGGTGGCAAAATCAATCAGTGAACGATTGGCTAAAGAATCAGTGGTCGGAGAAGTGAATGGGGAAGTGGTGGATCTTAGCATTCCTCTTGACGACGATGCAACCATCAGTATCCTGAAATTCGAGGATGCTCCAGGTATGGACAGCTTCCGGCACACCAGCTCCCATATTCTGGCTCAGGCGGTTCTGCGTCTGTTTCCAGGTACCAAACTGGCGATCGGACCAGCCATTGATAACGGGTTCTATTATGACTTCGATTCCGAACATGTTTTCAAGCCGGAAGATCTGGAAAAAATCGAAAAAGAAATGCAGAAGATTGTCAAAGAAGATTTGAAGCTGGAGCGGTTTGAACTTCCCCGTGCAGAGGCCATCAAATTCATGGAAGAAAAAGGAGAAAGCTATAAGGTTGAGCTGATCCAAGATCTTCCGGAGGATGCTGCCATCTCTTTCTATAAACAAGGCGAGTTCACGGACCTCTGTGCAGGACATCATGCGTTTTCAACAGGCATTGTAAAAGCTCTAAAGCTAACCAGCATTGCCGGTGCTTACTGGCGCGGAAGTGAGAAGAACAAGATGCTGCAACGAATTTACGGCACGTCTTTCCCAAAAGCCAAGCTGCTTGAAGAGTATCTGCACAAGCTTGAAGAAGCCAAGAAGCGGGATCATCGTAAGCTTGGTAAGGAGCTTAAGCTTTTCGCTCTTTTAGAGGAAGGTCCGGGTTTTCCATTCTTCCTGCCTAACGGCACTGCTCTGAAAAACGAGTTGATGACTTACTGGAAAGAAGTGCATGACCGTTATGACTACCAGCTCATAGAAACGCCGATCATGCTGAACCGCAAGCTGTGGGAAACCTCCGGTCACTGGTTCAACTATAAGGATAATATGTACGCATTGCAGATCGACGATGAGGATTTCGCAGTTAAGCCTATGAACTGTCCGGGAGGCTTCCTGGTTTACCGTCAGGATATGCATTCCTATAGGGATCTGCCGATTCGATTGGGAGAGGTAGGCCGTGTACACCGGCATGAGCTATCAGGAGCACTGCATGGCCTGATGCGGGTAAGAGCGTTTACTCAGGATGACGCCCATATCTTCATGCTGCCGGAACAAATCCGTGATGAGATCAAAGGCGTTACCCAGTTGATCGATGAAGTGTATAAGACCTTTGGTTTTAAATATCACGTGGAATTCTCCACTCGTCCTGAAAACTCAATCGGTACGGAAGAAGAATGGGTAACTGCCGAAGATGCTCTCCGTACAGCGCTTGAGGAACTTGAGATTCCATATAAACTCAATGCAGGGGATGGTGCTTTCTACGGTCCCAAAATCGACTTCCATCTTGAAGACTGCATCGGACGTACCTGGCAGTGTGGCACCATCCAATTGGATATGCAGATGCCACGGCGGTTCGAACTCAACTACATCGGTAAAGACGGCGAGAAACACATGCCGGTGGTCATCCACCGGGTTGCCTTCGGCAGTATTGAGCGGTTCATCGGAATACTGATTGAACAGTTTGCCGGTAAATTCCCAACCTGGTTGGCTCCTGAACAGGTGCGGATCATTCCGATCGCTGATCGCCATGTGGCATATGCAAAGGAAATGGCTTCCGAATTGAAAAAGCTGGGGATTCGCTGCTCTGTGGACGGACGTCAGGAAAAGATCGGCTACAAGATCCGTGAAGCTCAGGTTGAAAAAGTTCCCTATATGTTCATCCTTGGAGATAAGGAGATGGATGAAAATGCAGTCGCTGTTCGTTCCAGAGATTTGGGTGAGCTCGGAAGCATGAGTTTTGATGTGATCATTGAAAAAATCCAGAAGGAAATCAAAGGCAGATTGCTCGAGCAGCTGTCACTGGCATAGGGTTTACAAAATCAGAAGCAATCGGTTTTTCGGGACCGATTGCTTCTTTTATTAATTCGGAAAAGCTTTTCATGATTTTTGCCAGTATGTATAAGGTCATTTTAAGCTTATGAATAATAGTGAATTAATCTATTAAGAAAATTTAAAATTTTGATATGTATGCACTTAAATGGGAATGATTATTATTGAAATCGGTCTGCGGTGTGTGATCCGATGAGGAAGTGATTATTAACTATTCGTAATATATACGAATCAAAATTCTGTGTTGTTTTTGCAGTCGTTGCACTTCGTGGATTTCAACCATGTTCAACAAACAGTACATCTGAAAATCCCCTTTAAGGAATCGGTGATTTGTTACGAAAGATTAAGAATTTAAGCGTGAATTTTTGATCAGAATGTGGTAAAGAGAGGTTGTGCATAGATATACAAATGTGCAGCTTGTGATGCATAATTATGCACTTTTCCGGTTTGACACAATTTGCGTTTAAACGTATCATGACATTGAAATCACTAATTCTTATCACTATTAAAAGACATATTATTTGTTTTGTTTTGTGAATAAGTTGAGGTGTTTTCAGAAACGAGCACAGCTCAAAAATTGATTAAGGGGGATACAGATGTTTAAAAAAGCATTAGCAATCGGATTGGCCCTCACAATGGTAGTGAGCCTGGCAGCATGCGCACCTGCTGCACCGGCGGCACCAGGAACAGAGGCTCCAGCGGCTCCAGAAGCATCAAAAATCCACATCGGTATTGTAACAGGCACCGTTTCACAAGGCGAAGATGAGCTTCGAGGTGCTGAAGCAATGATCAAAGAGTACGGCGATGCAGCAAGCGGCGGTATGATCAAGCATGTGACTTATCCTGACAATTTCATGCAGGAGCAGGAAACAACCATCTCCACAATCGTTGGTCTGGCTGATGACC
>CAZEHS010000133.1:0-6490 GCA_964511875.1 uncultured Peptostreptococcaceae bacterium | reverse complement strand
GTGATGTAAACCGCCAAGGTTGCGAAGATGGCTCCGCCATAGAAACCGGCCCCGATCGCGAGTCCTATGCACGCGACAGTCCAAAGCGTTGCGGCGGTTGTGAGACCTTTGACGGTGGCCCCCTCTTTTATGATGGTGCCTGCTCCGAGGAAGCCGATGCCGCTGACCACCTGAGCGGCAATCCGTGAAGGGTCGATTGGCACCAGGTTGATGTAAAGATGCATAAGATAGATATTGGTCTGCATTGCAAGTGTTGCTCCAACACACACGAGGATATGGGTTCGGAAACCTGCCGGACGCTTCAGGCTCTCCCGTTCGACTCCGATCAATCCTCCGAGTATGCATGCGGCGAGGAGCTCCAAGCCTATTTTTATATAATCATTCATAGGAGGCCCTCCAGGTGGATGTGATCTCTTTAGCATTATATACCCATTGTTGCTGCCGTTTATACGAAATAATCGTCGAAGTGATAAGTATATTTTCATCCGATGGTTTTGACGTTTTAATGACGAAGCCTTGATATGATCGCAACAGATCAAATAGACGAACGGAGGAATAAAATATGCTGTCTAATATGGAAATTGGTCAGGCTATGACTGTCAAGCTGGACGCAACATTGCCGGATTATCCGGAGTTTGAACCTGGTCTTCGACGGGCGCCCAAACGGGAACTGACGCTGACATCAGCACAGATGGAACTGGCTCTGCGCAATGCTCTGCGTTATGTGCCGGAAGAACTTCATGAAGTTCTGGCGCCGGAGTTCATGGAGGAGCTGCTGACACACGGCCGGATCTACGGCTATCGGTACAGGCCTGTTGGGAATCTGATGGGTAAGCCGTTGGACGAGTACAAAGGAACCTGCACGGAAACAAAAGGCATTCAGGTCATGATTGACAACAATCTGGATTTCGCGATCGCTTTGTATCCATATGAGCTTGTAACGTATGGGGAAACGGGACAGGTGTGCCAGAACTGGATGCAATATCAGCTGATCAAGAAATATCTGGAGATCATGACCAATGAACAAACCCTCGTCATCATGTCCGGTCATCCTCTTGGTTTATTCCATTCCCACGCCTCTGCACCAAGGGTGATCATAACCAACGGGCTGATGGTCGGGCTATATGACAATCCGGAAGCCTTTGCTAAAGCGGCAGCTCTGGGCGTGGCCAACTATGGGCAGATGACGGCAGGGGGATTCATGTACATCGGGCCCCAGGGAATCGTTCACGGAACGTTCAACACCATTCTCAATGCAGGGCGACTGAAGTATGGCCTTGGAACTCTTGATGATATGGGCGGTTATATGTTTGTAAGTTCAGGCCTTGGCGGCATGAGCGGCGCGCAGGGAAAAGCGGCTAAGATAGCCGGCAGTGTCGGCATCATAGCCGAGGTGGATCTTTCCCGTATAAAGACTCGTCATGAACAGGGTTGGGTGGACAGCTGGTATGCGGATCCCAAAGCGTTGTTTGAAGAAGCCGACATCTATCTGGCTAAAAAAGAAGGCCGGGCTATCGCCTTCTATGGCAATATCGTCGATCTTCTGCAGTATACAGTTGATAATAACATCACTGTACATCTCCTTTCCGACCAGACCTCCTGCCATGTGCCATATGAAGGCGGGTACTGCCCTCAGGGGCTTACCTTCGAAGAGCGCACAGTGATGCTCCGTGACGATAAACAGCAGTTCATCGAACTGGTAAATAAGACACTTAAGAAACATTACGCCCTGATCGAGACACTGTCCGAGCGCGGCACATATTTCTTCGATTATGGCAACGCCTTCCTGAAGTCCGTTTATGATACAGGAATCAAGGGTATCTGTAAGAACGGTTATGATGAGACCGACGGGTTCCTTTACCCATCATATGTAGAGGACATCATGGGACCCATGCTCTTTGATTACGGATACGGCCCTTTCCGTTGGGTGTGTCTCAGCCGAAATCCTGAGGACCTTAAGAAAACGGATGCAGCTGCCATGGGTTGTATCGATCCTAATCGAAGAGGCCAGGACAGGGATAACTGGGTTTGGGTACGTGACGCCGAGAAGAACGGTCTGGTTGTAGGAACGCAGGCGCGGATTCTTTATCAGGATGCCCTGGGCCGTATGAAAATCGCACTCAAATTCAATGAAATGGTACGTAATGGTGAAGTGGGACCCATCATGCTGGGACGGGATCACCACGATACCGGCGGAACTGATTCGCCTTTCCGTGAGACTTCCAATATAAAAGACGGCTCAAATGTGATGGCTGAAATGGCCACCCAGTGCTTCGCCGGTAATGCAGCCCGTGGAATGACCATGATTGCTCTTCATAACGGCGGCGGAGTCGGCATCGGAAAATCCATCAATGGCGGATTCGGTCTGATTCTGGACGGCAGTGAACGTGTTGATGAAATCATCCGTCAGGCAATGCCATGGGACACCATGATCGGTGTAGCTAGAAGAAGCTGGGCGCGCAATGAGAATGCTGTATCGACCTGTGCTGAATACAATGACAAATACGAAGGCATGGACCATATCACAATCCCATACAGTGTTGAAGGGGATCTGATCAGTCGTACAGTAGCAGAGAAAAGCGGGAAGTGAACCATAGCACATAGACAAAAAAACAGGAGGATTTAACGATGGACAGAATCGTACAATGCGTACCAAATTTCAGTGAGGGTCGCGACCTTGAGAAAATCGAGAGAATAGTTGAGAACTTTCGGGGCAAGGAGGGTATTAAGCTTCTCGATTATAGCCGTGATGAAGACCATAACCGATGTGTCGTGACGGTGGTAGGGGAGCCTGAAGCTCTGAAAACCGCAGTCGTGGCGGCAATGGGTGTTGCTGCTGAACTGATAGACATGACAAAACATGAAGGTCAGCATCCGCGGATGGGCGCAACCGATGTGGTTCCTTTCATCCCCATCAAAGGTGTGACCATGGAAGAATGCATCGTCCTGGCGAAACAGACAGCCAAAGAGGTATTTGAAGCGCACCAGCTGCCCAGCTTCTTCTATGAAAAGGCCGCTAGCGCTCCCCATCGTGAGAATCTTGCAGAAGTTCGCAAGGGTCAGTTTGAAGGGATGGCTGCAAAGGTAAAGGAAGAAAAATGGCATCCTGATTTCGGAACCACCATCCATCCCACTGCCGGAATCACAGCAATCGGGGCACGTATGCCTCTGGTAGCTTTCAATGTGAATTTGGACACCAGCAATCTCGAAATTGCAGACAAGATCGCTAAGAATGTTCGTCATCTCAGCGGCGGACTCCGATACTGCAAGGCAATCGGAATCATGCTTGAGGATCGAAACATCGCTCAGGTTTCCATGAATATGACGGATTATTCCAAAACACCACTGTATCGGGCGTTGGAGCTGATCAGAATTGAGGCACGCCGTTACGGTGTCAATGTCATCGGGAGTGAGGTCATCGGTCTGGTCCCTATGGAAGCCATGATCCGAACTGCTGAATACTACCTGGGCGTAGAGGATTTCTCCATGAATCAGGTCCTTGAAACCCGCATCATGGATTAACCCATGAATAAGAATCTGATCATCAGGAATGCTTCAGAGCTTGTCACCAACAGTGGATTCAAAGCAAAAAAAGGCCTGGATATGCGGGACCTGAAAGTGATACATGATGGTGCAGTTGTTGTGGAAAACGGCATCATCACCCGCGTAGGGACAACGGATGAAGTGATGGAAGACCTTGATGTTTCGAATTATGAAGTAATTGATGCAACCGGCAAAACCGTAATGCCTGGTTTTGTGGATTCGCACACACACTTTATTTTTGGAGGATATCGGGCTGACGAGTATGGATGGCGTCTTGAAGGCGTTCCGTACATGGACATCATGAATCGTGGCGGCGGAATCATCAATTCGGTAAAAGGGACAAGGGAAGCCTCTGAGGCCGAGCTGATTGAACTGGGTCTGGATCGGCTGGACAGCATGCTGTCTCTGGGTGTCACCACCGTCGAGGGTAAGAGCGGATACGGGCTGGACACCGCTACAGAACTCAAACAGCTCCGAGCGATGCGGGAAGTCGACCGAATACATCCGCTGGATGTGGTTTCCACATTTATGGGCGCTCATGCGGTTCCTCCGGAATACAAGGGGAGAGGGATGGATTTCGTTGATCTCCTCATCGCTGAAACCCTGCCGGCTGTTGCAGCTGAAAATCTGGCGGAATTCTGTGATGTCTTCTGCGAAAAAAATGTATTCTCCGTTGAAGAGTCCCGGAAGCTGATGCTGAAAGCGAAGGAGCTGGGGCTTAAAGTCAAGCTTCATGCGGACGAAATCGTACAGCTCGGGGGTGCGGAGCTGGCAGCAGAGCTTGGAGCCGTTTCGGCGGACCATTTGCTTCAGGCCAGTGATGAAGGAATTAAGAAAATGGCGCAAGCGGATGTGGTAGCCACCTGCCTTCCCTGTACGGCTTTCAGCCTGCGGGAGCATTATGCCCGGGCCCGGTTCATGATCGATCAGGGCTGCGCAGTGGCGTTGGCAACAGACTTCAATCCTGGCAGCTGTTTCACTGAATCCATACCATTGGTCATCGCTCTTTCCACGCTGTATATGAATATGACCATCGAAGAAGTCATCACAGCCCTTACTCTGAACGGAGCAGCTGCTGTTGGGAGAGCGGATCGGACAGGAAGCATCGACATAGGCAAGTGTGGAGATATTGTAGTCCATGAGTTCCCATCCTACCGGTTCATGCCCTATCATATAGCAATGCCCACTGCTGAAACTGTAGTTAAAAACGGTCAGGTGGTTTATCGCAAACAGAAGAATTCTCCACGTAACAGGTGAAGTCGTATGTGTGTTATGGTATTCTTAATTAAAAAGCAGGAGGAAATAAGATGCTGATCAATAAGTCCGTAATAGAATTTGTGGAGGCTACAGCTTCCAGTGAACCGGTTCCAGGCGGCGGAAGCATATCCGCTCTGGCTGCGTCCATTGCAGCCGCACTTGGAGAGATGGTGGCGAACCTGACCATCGGCAAGAAGAAATATGCCGAGGTGGAGGATGAAATGGTTGCCATCTCAGCTAAACTGAACAGCTGCCGTCAAGTGCTGCTCGAATATGTCGACAAGGATGCTCAGTCCTTCGATGGGGTTATGAAAGCTTATGGCATGCCCAAGGATACTGAAGATGAGAAGGCTTCCCGCAGCGCTGCGATTCAGGAAGCCATGAAGGATGCCACTGCTGTTCCGCTTGCGGTCGCAAAAAGCACTTTTGATCTGATGGAGCCCATCAGAGCAGTGGTACTGAAAGGAAACAGCAATGCAGTGACTGATGGGGCCGTAGCAGCCATGATGGCACGAACGGCTGTTCTGAGCGCACTTTATAATGTCAAGACCAACCTGGCTTCCATTAAGGATGCGGACTTTGTAAGCAAAGTAAGTGCTGATGTGATCCGGATTGAAAAGGATGTAGTTCGCATCGAACAGGAAATCCTGGCAGAAGTCAAACTATAATTCCCCCTATTGCCGCCTGACCTGCATGCTGCCGATTGTTTCTAAATAGAAATGATGGTTGATGCAGATTCGGGCGGCATTATTTTTATTAAATTGCAAGTTCAGTCTCAAGGTTCATTTATTCAGCCGGTTGCCTGGAAGGAGCCCTAATATAATTACTTCTGCCCTGCCTGTGTCTAATTCTTCATTAACTAATGAAATTTAATGAAAGAGAATCCGTAGTCAGACGTAAAAAAATTTGGTATATTGAACATGATGACTGTACGAATATCCAAACACAGTCTGGGGGAATCACTATGGCAGAGGTTCGGCTGACTCAGGTTCAGATGGTTGTAACTGATGATAAGGCAGAGAATCTCCGCCACGCATCGTCTATGATAGACAGGGCCGTCAGTCGGGGTTCGGAAATCGTTTGCCTGCCTGAAATGTTTACGACGCCTTATTCCAATGACTGTTTTCCCCAATTTGCCGAATCTCAGGACGGACCCACTGCCCAGATGCTGTCCCGTGAGGCGGCTAAACACGGAATCGTTCTTGTCGGCGGCTCTTTCCCGGAAAGCGATGGAGGGAAGCTGTTTAACACATCGCTGGTTTTTGGCCCTGCGGGGCAGCTTCTGGCTAAACACAGAAAGATTCACATGTTCGACATCTCAATACCAGGCAAGTTCAGTTTCATGGAGTCCGATACGCTCAGTCCTGGAAAGACAATAAGTGTGTTTGATACACCTTTCGGCAGGATGGGTGTCGCAATCTGTTTTGATATCCGATTTCCTGAATTGTTCAGATTGATGGCTCTCAATGGCGCCAATGTCATCCTTGTTCCGGCAGCCTTCAATACCGTCACCGGTCCGGCCCATTGGCATATGCTGGCCAGATGCCGCGCTGTGGATAATCAGGTCTTCATCGGTGTGACTTCACCAGCCCGACAGGAAAAAGGATTCAAGGCTTACGGACATACCCTTGTCACGGATCCCTGGGGAAACATCCTCAGTGAGGCGGGAGAGGAAGAGACGCTTGTTGAA
>CAZEHS010000132.1:0-6726 GCA_964511875.1 uncultured Peptostreptococcaceae bacterium | reverse complement strand
ACATTGGACACCAACCATAGACGTATAAGCCTGGAGGATCGTAAGGATTTCATCCTTATCGATACGGTAGGTTTTGTATCCAAACTGCCTCATGCATTGGTTCAGGCATTCAAAGCGACTTTGGAGGAAGTGATAGAAGCGGATCTACTGCTTCAGGTTGTAGACGTATCGAATGATAACTACCGTATGCAGATGAACGTCACGGAGATGGTTCTTAAGGAACTGGGTGTGAAGGATAAGAACATGATCTATCTCTTCAACAAAATCGATAAGCTTGCCCAAGACCATGTATTTGAGTCTAGCGAAGATATTCTCAAAATCTCTGCAAAAACCGGTCATGGAATTGATGCTTTAATGGAACGAATCCGGAAGGAGCTCTTCAGTGCCTGGCGGTCAACCCGACTTGTGATTCCGTATTCCAAGGGGGATATCAGTTCGTTCCTCCATGATCAATACACGGTGATTCGCAGTGAGTATCAGGGTGACGGAATTCTTTTCGAGGTGGAACTGGATGAAGCAGGTCTCGGAAAACTTCGTGAATTCGTTGAAGAGCAGCGGGAATTTTCGGATGAGTCCGTATAACACGGTCATAAAGGAATCTATTACAGAACTGACCATACAAAAATCCCGGTTCATAACCTATCTCATTCCCGTCCAATCGGAGAGTGAAGCTTCAAGCCAGTTGGAAAGAATTCGGAAATCACACTGGGATGCCACCCATCATGTCCCCGCCTGGATCCTGAGCAATGGAATCCAAAAATTCAGTGATGATGGTGAGCCGGGGGGGACTGCCGGAATGCCAGTCCTTGAATCATTGAAGCATGGAGAAATGATGGATTGCATGCTCGTTGTCGTGCGTTATTTCGGGGGTGTGAAGTTAGGGACCGGAGGACTGGTCAGAGCTTATGGACAGGCTGCCCGTGAAACACTTGCAAATGCGGAACTTTATAGAGTCGATGAATACGATCATGTGAGGGCGTGCATGGAGTATACTCATTTGGGGCGTGTGCAGTCTCGCTTGATGCAGTCGGATGTTCTGGGTATTGAAACCGTATTTACAGACATGGTTGAATTGATTTTTTTTGTAAGGACGGACCGGACAGCGGATATACAGGAAGTACTCACTGACCTGACCAACGGAGATGCGGTGATCAGCGTCATCGACAGAGTGTCATTGGCAGTAAATGGAACTGATTTCATACGATATGGATAGGAGGAAATCCCATGAGAAACTTGATAGAGAAGGCCTTGGACGGCAAAACATGGGTAGTGGTTGGAGCGACGACAAACACAGGGAAATTCGGGAGCAAGATTTACCGACGTCTGAAATCAGCAGGATACCAGACATATCCGGTGAATCCTTTTCATAAGGAAATCGACGGGGATATTTGCTATTCATCACCTGTTGATCTTCCGCAGATACCTGATTGTGCCAGCATGGTTGTCGCTCCCGAAAAGGGAAGGAAACTTCTTCAGTCCTTATTCGACAGCGGAATACGCCTGCTGTGGTTCCAACCCGGTGCTTATGACAAACAGCTCTTGGATGAGGCTGTTGCAAAAGGTTTTGATATCATTTATGATTACTGTGTTCTGATAGAACTCAACAATACCGGCAGGTAGCAGGAGGAAGCTTTGTGGAAGGAAAACGTGTCGCAATTTCAAACGAAGACAGAAACAATTTCATTTCCGAGATACATTATTATATCTTCACAGTTGTGATACCTATGAATCTCATTTTCATGGTGTTCCTGTTGCTTCCTGGGGACGCGAAGTTAATGTCGGCTATCGTGCTTTTGCTCGATGCGCTGATTTACTTCACCAAAATCAAGCCAGCCTATGATGATATTGCTAAGAATGAGTTTTATGTAAAGACGGGAATTCTTAGAGCCGTGAAATTCCGGATCAGTTTCGAGAAGTTTGAATATCGCCTTGAGGATGAAGCTGAAGTTCTTTCCTCCGTTACATCCCGCTATGGATCCTGTTTGGAACATGAAGTTGAAGTCGTTTACGCAAATAAGAGCCATCGCATCATTAAGATGAAGCTCACATAGAGAAAGAGCATCTTCCAGCCGGAAGATGCTCTTTCTCTATGTGTCTTGTTTTAAGAACGATAATCCCCGTTGATTTTCACATAGTCATAAGTCAGATCACAGCCCCATGCAGTACCGCTGCCAGTTCCATCCTTAAGTTCGATCTGGATGATTACAGTGTCACACATCAATACCTTAAGGGCAAGGTCCTCATCGAAGACGATTCCGACCCCTTCAGTAAAGACTGGAATGATACCGCCATCACTCATCAAAGTCACACTCGCTTTCGATAGATCAACGGGTACACCGGCGTAACCAAGGGCGCATACGATTCTGCCCCAGTTGGCATCATTCCCGAAAAACGCAGCTTTTACAAGACTGGAGCTTATTACAGACTTAGAAAGTATTTGGGCTGTCTTATCATCACAGGCACCGGTCACTCTGGATTCTAGCAATTTAGTGGCACCTTCGCCGTCCTTGGCAATAAGTTTGGAAAGGTCGATGCATAAGGCTTTCAATGCATCTGAAAAAATGGAGTAATCAGGGCCAATCTCGGTAATGGCCGGATTTTCAGCTGCTCCATTCGCAAGTACGATGACACAGTCATTGGTGCTGGTATCGCCATCGACGCTGACCTGGTTGAAGCTGATAACGGTGGCATCGCTAAGGGCTTTCTGCAGAAGGGCTTTCTCTATCGAGGCATCTGTCATGATGAAACCAAGCATCGTTGCCATATTGGGATGAATCATCCCTGAACCCTTTGAAAAACCGGACAGCGTAATTGGTTTTCCTCCCAGCATGATCTCACGGGTGGCAGTTTTAGGGAACGTGTCAGTTGTCATGATCGCTTCCGGGGCATTCATTGAGGAGGAATCCTCCAACGAATCGATAAGATCTGTCATTCGATCACGAATCGGTTCCATGGGAAGCTGAACGCCGATGATTCCTGTGGATGCCACCAGTACGGAATCGGGACTGATATTCAATGAATTCGAAACGATTTCAGTCGTTTCAATCGAACTGCGAAGACCTTGATCACCAGTGCAAGCATTTGCATTTCCGCTGTTAACGATGACCGCCTGATGCGTGCCGGACGCAAGGTGTGATTTTGAAATTGCGATAGGTGCAGCTGCTGCCAGATTCAAGGTGAAGACTGCTGCAGCTGCAGCCGGGACTTCCGAAAAAATCAGCATGAGATCCTTCTTTGAAGAATCTTTTTTAATACCAGAAAAAATGCCGGATGTCTTAAATCCTTTGACCGTCTTCATAGCCTGCATGATAACCTCCTATGGTATAAGGGGAGTCCGTGGGAGTCCCTCTGTTTCGTTCAGACCGAACATGATGTTCATATTCTGCACTGCTTGTGATGCAGCGCCTTTCATCAGATTATCAATAGCGCCGAGCATGATGAGCCTTCCTGTCCTTGAGTCAATACGTACGGATACGTCGCAAAAATTGGAGTGGGATACCCAGCGGGTCTCAGGTAGTTCCTGACGGACTCGAACAAAAGGTTCGGTTGAATAGAATTCCTTGTAAAGGGCGAGGACTTTCTCTTCCGTGACATTTTGTTTAAGTTTGCCGTAAACGGTTGATAGGATGCCCCTTTTCATGGGTATCAGATGAGGAGTGAAGGTCAAGGGGATTTCAGACCCGGTAAGGATACCTACCGTCTGCTCTATCTCTGCAGTATGTCTGTGACTTGCAACACTATACGCCTTCATTGTATCAGAACTCTCACAGAAAAGTGTTCCTAATGAAAGGCCTCTTCCAGCTCCGCTGATCCCCGATTTTGCATCGATGATCAAGCTTTCCGGATCAATAAGTTTGTGAACCAAAGCCGGCATCATGGCAAGGAGACTGGCTGTCGGGTAGCATCCTGGATTCGCTGTGAAGTGGGTCTCCGTTATTGCCTTTCGGTTCAATTCAGGGAGTCCGTAAACCCATTTGTCCAGATGGTCAGCCATTGCATGTGGCAGATGATACCAGTGGGTGAACTGCTCGGGATCCTTCAAACGGAAGTCCGCACCTAAATCAATCACTCTCAGTTTTTCCGGAAGCCGTGCCTGTGCTAACAGTCCCATGGAAATACCGTGAGGCAGAGCTAAGAAAAGGACATCAAAATCATCAAGTCTGGTGATGACTTCATCCACTTTGACAGTCTGAATTGCTGTTACATCTTTAAACCCTTGGTAAATCTCGCAGATGGCTACTCCTGGCTGGCTTTGTACAGCGAGTACGACAGACTCAACTGACGGATGGGATAAGAGCAAGGAGACCAATTGGGCGCCTGCGTATCCGGACGCTCCGATTACAGCGGTTTTTAATTTCATAAACCCTCCTGAAAGCAAGATAATATGTATAAATATACGGCAACAAAGAAATTATATCAAGATATATCAGCAAATATATTGCTCTGATACTCAATAAAATGTATAATTAGCCACTAAAGGAGGTGCTTTTATGAAGAACGCCGCACTTAAAACACGGAACCTCATCGAGGCGTTACCGTACATTCAAAAATTCACGGGAAAAACATTTGTAATCAAATTCGGCGGCAGCATTCTTAAGAAACCTGCCGCAAAAGAAGCCTTCATTCAGGACATCCTGCTTCTATCCCTAGTCGGTATCAGACCGGTGATCGTTCACGGCGGTGGAAGTGATATAACCAAAAAACTTGAGAAGCTTCAAATTCCAACATCCTTTGTCAATGGCCTACGGGTCACAGATTCAGAAGCGATGGAGGAGGTTGAGATGATTCTTGCAGGGTCCATCAATAAGGATCTGGTGATGGGGCTTCAAAATGCCGGCTCACGAGCTGTCGGCATCAGCGGTAAGGACGGCGGTCTCCTTAAAGCAAAGCGTCTGGGCACACTTGTCTCAGGTGAGATGGTGGATCTGGGCTTTGTAGGGGATATCGATACTGTGGATATCTCTCTGGTAAGAGACCTGATTGAGTTGAATTATATACCTGTAATCGCCCCCACAGGCTTTGATGAGAACGGACACACATACAATATCAACGCTGATACTGCTGCAGCAGCCATTAGCTCAAGCCTTGGGGCTGAAAAGCTCATTCTTCTAACGGACGTTGACGGACTATATCTGGACTATCATGATAAAAGCACGCTTCAAACCTCTCTTTCCCTGGCTGACGGCAAAGCCCTCATTAAAGATGAAATCATAAAGGGCGGTATGCTTCCCAAACTTCAGTGTGCCTTGGATGCATTGGATCAAGGCGCACACAGCGTCCATTTGATAAACGGGTCTCAAGAGCACGGGCTGCTTCTGGAAATATTCACTGACGATGGCGTCGGTACGATGATAACCAAGGAGGGGAAAAAATGAATCACAAGATGATGAATACCTATACGCGTCCTGAAATTATCTTCTCAAAAGGCATAGGTTCCTGGCTTTATGATACCGAAGGGCAGGCTTATCTGGATCTGGTTGCCGGTGTTGCTGTCAATTCACTTGGGCATGCTCATCCGGACCTGATCAAAACCATTCAGGACCAGGCTAATCAGCTGATGCACTGCTCGAACCTCTATTATAATGACAAGCAACTGGATCTGGCTGAAAAACTCACCACTCTTGCGGGCATGGAAAGTGTATTTTTTGTCAACAGTGGTACCGAAGCCATTGAAACAGCCCTGAAACTGGCACGAAAACACGGAAGCATGATTTCTCCTGAAAAAAACAAACTGATCTATCTGAGCAACTCATTTCACGGGAGAACTCTTGGCAGCCTGAGTGTCACCGGTCAACCCAAATATCAGAAGGATTTTCTCCCGCTTCTGGGTGGAACTCTCTGTTTGGAAACAGATGACCCGATACTACTCGAAAAAATCTTTGATGATAATATCTGCGGAATCATTATCGAACCGATACAGGGTGAGGGTGGTATTATACCCATCAATCCGCAATTTATAGAAAAAGCCAGAAATCTCTGTGATAAATTTGATGCACTGATGATTTTCGATGAGGTTCAGTGCGGTGTCGGACGAACCGGAAAAATGTTCGCATTTGAAAATCTTTCAGTCAAGCCGGATATAGTCTGTCTTGCTAAAGGCCTGGCGGGTGGTTTCCCAATCGGCGCGGTGATCTCCAATCAACGGGGGAATTGTTTCGTTAAAGGGGATCACGGCTGCACATTCGGCGGTAATCCAATGGCATGCGCCTCATCACTGACGGTACTGAAGCATATTGCTGATGAAAGTTTCCTGAAAAGTGTACAGGAAAAAGGCAAATGGGCCATTGGGTATATCGAAGGCAGACTGTCAAGTCATCAGATATTCAATAAAATGGCTGGAACCGGGTTGATATTGGGAATTCATCTGAACAAGCCTGTAGCGGAAATCGTGCAGTCGGCATTATCCAACCATATCCTTTTGGTCAATGCCGGCCCTCAGGTAATCCGATTGGTTCCCGCCCTGAATATTCCATTTGAAGAATGGAAGACTGGAATCATGAAGGTTTGTGACCTGATTCTTGAGAACGAATAACAGGTATATATAATGAAGGTCATGACCCCGTTAAATCGGGGTTATTTTTTATTATAAAAACTATCCCAAATCCTATTGACGGAGGTAAACGAGGATGGTATTATAACTAAGTCGCCGCAAGCAAGTGCGAAACGGCCGGCACCTGGAGATTGAAAACTGAACAATCCAAAACGATTCAATTAAAGCAACAAATA
>CAZEHS010000131.1:0-6754 GCA_964511875.1 uncultured Peptostreptococcaceae bacterium | reverse complement strand
TTTCGCGAGCCCGCCTTTGGAACTTACTTCAGGCAAGTGAACCCCTTGCGCCTCTGGCCTGGGATATTCTTATAGTTCAGGATATTGCAGATATCCCGATTAGTCAACAACTTCGTAGTCGGCATCCACAGCATCGTCTTTACCGGCACCTTCTGTAGCCCCGCTTTGATCAGCTTTTGCCTGTTGCTCTGCAGCAGCCTTCTGATACATTTTTTCTGCAATAGGGTGGAATGCAGTAGTCAGTTCTTCAACCGCTTTATTGATCACTTCGGCATCTCCACCGTTCATAACGGCTTTGACTGCTTCAATTTTTTCTTTGACGGTTGATTTTTCATTCTCTGAGACTTCATCACCAATCTCATTCAGCGTCTTTTCGCATTCGTAAACCATTGAATCAGCCTTGTTGTGAGCTTCAACGGCATCCTTGCGCTTACGGTCTTCTTCAGCGAATTCATCTGCTTCTTTTACCTTCCGTTGGATTTCAGCTTCGGTAAGGTTGGTGGATGATGTGATTGTGATGTGCTGTTCCTTGCCGGTTCCCAGATCCTTGGCGCTTACATGGACGATACCGTTGGCGTCTATATCGAACGTAACCTCGATTTGAGGAATTCCTCTCCGTGCGGGCGGAATCCCGTCAAGCTGAAAACGTCCCAAAGTGGTGTTGTCATGAGCCATGGGCCGCTCGCCCTGAAGAACATGGATATCGACTGCCGTCTGATTGTCTGCAGCTGTTGAGAACACCTGGCTTTTCTTTGTAGGAATCGTGGTGTTCCGCTCGATCAGTTTTGTAAACACACTGCCCAAAGTCTCGATTCCCAATGACAACGGAGTTACGTCCAGGAGCAGAAGATCCTTGACTTCGCCTGTCAGAACCCCTGCCTGGATAGCTGCGCCTAGAGCCACACACTCATCAGGATTCACGCCTTTATGAGGATCCTTGCCAGTCATTTTCTTGACAAGGTTCTGTACAGCCGGAGTCCGTGTCTGGCCGCCTACCAGTATGACCTGATCGATCTGCTCCGGCTTGAGTCCTGCATCCCGGAGTGCATTATGTGTCGGATCCACGGTTTTTTGAAGGAGGTGATCCACCAGCTGCTCGAATTTGGCTCTGGAAAGATCCAGGTTCAAGTGGGCGGGGCCATCCGCTGTTGCAGTGATGAAAGGAAGGTTGATGTTTGTAGTCTGGGTAGTGGAAAGCTCTTTCTTCGCTTTCTCCGCAGCTTCCTTCAGGCGCTGCAGCGCCATCTTATCCTTCAGCAGGTCAATCCCGCTTTCTTTCTTGAATTCATCAGCCAGCCACTGCATGACAACCTGGTCGAAGTCATCTCCGCCCAGATGGTTGTTACCGTTGGTAGCCAGTACTTCGAACACGCCGTCGCCAATTTCCAGGATGGATACGTCGAATGTACCGCCACCCAGGTCGAATACCATGATTTTTTCCTGATGGGCCAGCTTGTCAAGACCATAAGAGAGAGAAGCTGCAGTCGGTTCGTTGATGATCCGTTTCACTTCGAGACCGGCGATACGTCCTGCATCCTTGGTAGCCTGACGCTGAGCATCTGAGAAGTACGCAGGAACCGTGATGACCGCCTCGGTTACTTTTTCGCCCAGGTAGCTTTCAGCATCCGCTTTCAGCTTACCAAGAATCATGGCTGATATATCCTGTGGGGAGTGAGTCACGCCGTCAATGATGATTTTGTGATCTGTTCCCATTTCCCGCTTGATTGAAACGATCGTGCGGTCCGGGTTGGTGATTGCCTGCCGTTTTGCAGTTTCTCCGACCAGCCGCTCGCCGGATTTAGTAAAAGCGACGATTGAGGGAGTAGTGCGGTTCCCTTCAGCGTTTGGAATGATTACAGGCTCTCCGCCTTCAAGGATTGCTACGCAGGAATTGGTTGTTCCCAAGTCGATACCTATTACTTTTGCCATTTTAATTTCCTCCTGTAGGTTGATTTTTAAATTGAATGACCATTATTCCGATACCTTCACCATGCTGTGGCGAATGACTTTCCCGTTAAGCTTATAGCCCTTTTGATACTCTTCAATGACCTCATGGGGTTCATGGTCTTCAGAAGGGACCATCTGCACTGCATGGTGCACTTCCGGATCGAACGTTCCCCCCACAGCATCAATCGGTTCGACACCGTTCTTATCCAAGAGATTCAACAGACTCTTCTGGATCATGCGCAGCCCGTCGGCCAGGCCGCCCTGCTCTTGTTCCGGAACATGGCTCATTGCCCGTTCAATATTGTCCACGATCGGAAGGATCTCTACTAAGAGCTTTTCTGAAGCATATTTATAGATATCCGCTTTTTCTTTTTCAGTCCGTCTTTTGAAATTCTGAAAATCCGCGGTAGCCCGGAGGTAATTGTCCTTATACTGGGCAGCTTCCGCTCTCAGTTGATCCAATTCACTCTCAGGAGAGAACTCTGTTTCGTTGATTTCAGCGGTTTCCTGCGCGGTTGGTTCCTGCGCGGCTGTTTCTGTAATAGTTTCCTGTTCCGTTGTCAGAGGTTCCTGATCTGTCTTTTTCTTTTTGTACATGTCCCTCACCTTTATAAGTTGATTCCGGAAAAAATCTCCGTCAGGGTCTGCCGAAATGATTCCACTACGGTCACAACGTGGCCGTAGTTCATGCGGGTTGGACCAATGACGCCGATATGACCGCATGTGTCTTCGTTGATCCTGTAGCCTGCAGCAACGATGCTGGAATCCTTGAACGCTTCCAGGCCGATCTCCTTCCCGATTTTCACTGTGATTCCCCGGGGGGTCACATCATCGAAAATCCGGATGATCGTGTTGGTGTCATGGAGAGTCTCCATGAACTTCCTGGCCTTGTCCATATCGTTGTACTCCGGCAGATCGAAAATGTAGCCGGTTCCTTCGATACGCACTTCCACTTCATCCAGCTGCTTCAGGGTATCCCTCAGTATCGGAATAAGGTAATCGATGAACGGTCCATACTCCGGAAGCAGTATTTTCAGCTTCATGATGGTCTTCACACTGATATCCTGAATGGTAGCGCCTTTCAATACTGTCAGGAGGCCATCCGACAAACGGTCCAGATCATGCTGCTCCAACTCCCGAAGCTGCATGGGAATGTTCTTGAACACACCCGCATCCGAAACCAGAATCAGCAGAACATTGGATTCATTGATTCGGACAATCTTCATGTTCACCAGCTTCGTCTTATTGAATTGAGGCATGGAGACCACAGATATCATCTGAGTCAGGCTTGACAGAAGTTCCGATGCCTGCCGGATCACATCGTCCACTCGGATTATCTTGTGAACAAGCAGATTCCGTATGACTTGCCGTTCATCCAGCTCCAGCACCATCTGTTTCATGAGGCTGTCGACATAAAGCCGGTAACCCAGATCAGAAGGAACTCTTCCTGCCGATGTATGAGGCTGCGTCAGGTAGCCTAAGTCTTCAAGATCAGCCATTTCATTCCGGATAGTTGCCGAACTGATTCCCAGTTCATATTTCTTGGCAATGGTTCTGGAGCCAACCGGCTGAGCGGTATTGATGAAATCATCAATGATCAGCTTGAGTATTGCCAGTTTTCGTTCGCCGGGTTTCATTGCATCACCTGCTTTTGTTAGCACTCTCATTTTGTGAGTGCTAATATCTATAAATAACGTAACATGTTCGTTTTCATTTGTCAACGAATTAGCATCAATTTTTGCCCCTGATCATTCAGCGAATTTTTACTTTCATATCTCCATGAATGCTGAGAATACGCGGTTTGACAGATCCATTCCCAATCGGGTCAGCTTCAGATGTCCATCCCTCATCTGTAAAAGGTCTTGAGATTTCAGTGTCTCCATGACACGTTCCCATTCCTCGCGTTTGTCAGGAAGGCAATTCTCCATCACGCTTTCCCAGACTATTCCTGCGGTCATTCTCAATCCCAGCATGACCGTTTCAAAAAGTTCATCCGATGGCTTCAGCACCTCGATGACTTCGGATGCAGTCACCCCCTTCTCAAGAGCTTCGAGATAAGACTCCATCGATTCAGGATTAGCCATCCTCTTCCCGCCGCGAAAACCGTGAGCAGCAAGCCCCAGCCCAAGATACGGCGTACGCTGCCAGTACCTCAGATTATGACGGCAAGCATGACCCGGCTTTGCGAAATTGGAGATCTCATACTGCTCGTAACCTTTTTCAGCCAGCAGATCAATGGCGGCATGGTGCATCCACCTGTCCGTATCATCACTGCTCAGATGATAGCGTCCGGCATTGACGGCTGCTTCCAGAGGTGTTCCTTCCTCCAGCTGCAGACTGTAGCACGAGATGTGCTCCGGATCCAGACCGATCACACTGTTCAAAGTATCGATCCAGTCCTGTCGGGTTTGGCCCGGGAGATGATAGATCAGATCCACATTGATATCCCAGGGACCGGCAGCCCTCACCCTTTGAAAGGTTTCAACAAACTGCTCCCAGGTATGGATCCTGCCCAGTCGTTTCAAAAGTCTGTTCTGAGCCGCCTGCAGGCCGATGCTTATCCGTGTGACCCGCTTTTCTTTAAACAGAGCCAGTTGCTCATCTGATAGAGTGGCCGGGTTCGATTCGATGCTGATCTCCAGTGAATCGGCGAATGTGTAGTGATGGCCGAACGCGTCAAAAATGCTGCGAAGCTGAGCCGCTGAGAGCAGAGTCGGCGTCCCGCCGCCTATGAAGACTGTATCCACAGTCATCCCATGAACCGTTTCAGCCGCCATCCCGATTTCCCGGACCAGGGCCCGTACATACCTGTCCTGCAAAGCATCATCAGCCGGAAAGGAGCAGAAATCGCAGTAGGCGCATTTTTGTTTGCAGAACGGGATATGAATGTATAGTCCGAGCATATTGACCTCCGGGTGTAAAACAAAAGGGATTGCATGGCAATCCCCGATTTGTGTGTTCAGTTATTATCATCGAATTTCAGCACTTCCAGGAACGCCTGCTGAGGCACTTCTACGGATCCGAACTGACGCATCCGTTTCTTGCCCTCTTTCTGCTTCTCCAGAAGCTTTTTCTTCCGTGTGATGTCACCGCCGTAGCATTTTGCCAAAACATCCTTACGGAGGGCACTGATGTTTTCCCGGGCTATGACTTTTCCGCCGATAGCTGCCTGAATGGGAATCTGGAATTGATGACGCGGAATGAAGTCCTTCAGTTTCTCAACGATCTGACGGCCCCTGGCGACAGCCTTGCTCTCATGAACTATCATGGAAAAAGCATCGATCAGTTCCTTGTTGAGGTAAATATCCATCTTCACCAGATCTGAAGCAACATATTCCTTGAATTCGTAATCCAGGGATCCGTATCCTCTGGTTTTTGATTTCAAAGCATCGAAGAAATCATAGATGACCTCATTGAGAGGCAGTTCATAATGAAGCCGCACACGCTTGGGGTCCAGATAATCGATGCTGATCATGTTTCCACGCCGCGTCTGGCACAGGTCCATGATGTTGCCTACGTATTCATTAGGGAGAAGAATGTGGGCATCGACGATGGGCTCTTCCATCATGGCTATTTCAGTCGTCGGTGGCAGGTTTGAAGGATTTTGGATCATCACGACGGATCCATCGTGTTTTGTGATCTGATAAATAACACTCGGAGCTGTGGAGATGATGTCAAGATCGAATTCACGATCGAGCCTCTGCAGCATGACCTCCATGTGGAGGAGGCCAAGAAATCCGCACCGGAATCCAAATCCCAGAGCAGCAGACGTTTCCGGCTCGAATGACAGGGCCGCGTCGTTCAGCTGCAGTTTTTCCAACGCGTCACGAATATCATCATAGCTTTCGCCTTCAGCGGGATACATGCCGCAGTACACCATCGGAGTCACTTTCTTATAGCCCGGCAGTGATTCAGAGGCCGGTCTGTTCTGAAAGGTTATGGTATCTCCGACCCGACAGTCCTTGACGTTCTTGATGCTTGCTGTGATGTACCCTACATCTCCGGCAGAAAGCTCTTCCATCGGAACCGGACTGGGTACGAATATTCCTACTTCCGTTACGTCGAAGGCTTTATCCGTAGCCATCATCAGGATCCTGTCCCCTTTACGGACCTTCCCCTGCTTGACACGGACATAGGCGACTGCGCCTTTATAGGAATCATAGTAGGAGTCGAACACCAGTGCCTGAAGGGGACCCTCGGAATCTCCTGTCGGAGGCGGAACCTTCTCGACTACCGCTTTAAGGACCTGGTCTATGTTCAACCCTTCCTTGGCGGAAACCATAGGCGCATCCATTGCCTCTATCCCGATTATTTCTTCAATTTCATGCTTCACTTCCTCAGGCCGTGCACTGGGAAGATCGATCTTGTTCAGAACCGGAACAATCGTGAGGTTCTGATCGGAGGCCAGATGCACATTGGCCAGTGTCTGGGCTTCCACACCCTGAGTGGCGTCAACAACCAGGACAGCTCCCTCGCAGGCGTTGAGACTGCGGGACACTTCATATGTGAAATCCACATGTCCCGGTGTATCGATAAGATTGAGGTAATAGGTCTCTCCGTCATCATGCTTATAAACCAACCTCGTGGTGTTGAGCTTTATGGTAATGCCCCGCTCACGTTCCAAATCCATGCTGTCCATGATCTGATCCATCATTTCACGCTTGGTAAGCATGCCGGTTTCTTCAATAAGCCTGTCTGCCAATGTGGACTTCCCGTGGTCGATATGGGCGATGATACAAAAGTTGCGGATTCGTTTCTGACGCTCTGATGGCATATATTCCTCCATGATGGATTATTCACTGTACAA
>CAZEHS010000130.1:0-6788 GCA_964511875.1 uncultured Peptostreptococcaceae bacterium | reverse complement strand
TACCTCAACATTTCTGTGGTGTTCACCGCAGAGGCTCAGACAGCAGACCAGTACATTGAAAAATTTGCCCGCGATAATCGGCAAAAGATCCGGATCACCGTGGCAACCTCCGATGGCCTGCAGCAGGTGATCATACGAGGTGCGGGTTGCAATCTGCTGTCTGCCAGAGAACTGAAGGAAGAGGTGGACCGTGCGTTGGCACAGATGGAAGCTGAGCACATGACCCCCAATAAAAAAGAGCTTTCTACCCTGAAGGACGTATTGTCCGATGAGGAGAAGGCTCTGCTGAAGGGTGATCATTAGTTGGCTATTGAAGCTTGATTCCTGCTATTAAATCTGAGTTACAATACTATATTAGGCTGTACATTCTGAGCCGGTATATGATTAAATGAATCAAACACTAGTTAAAGGAGCACTTGTAAATGGATATTTCGATCTGGATTGTGATTTTTGTTGTTCTGAGTGTAGCTGTCGGTGTCGCAGTTTTCTACTACCGCCGCAGAAAAAACGAGGTCCAGCAGTTCTTCGAACAAATTTCCGAATCTGCAAAGCAGGTCCCTCAGCAGAAGAAACCGGGCTTCATCCTACTAATGCTCAGGGAAAGCGTACGGGCTTCCAAATCCAAAAAGGCGGATGCTCCGCGCAGAATGAACGACCCCAAGCAGCTTGAAGCGCAACTCGTACAGATGGCCAGCATCCTGAAGGACCGGTCCAAGGTGTCCGATAAAGACATGAAACGGACCCTTCAGATGTATGACAGCTACATGGAATGGGAAAAGAAGAAGTCATCTACAGCCAATACCAACGCATAGCATTCATATGATCCCCAATCGACTCTTCGCTTCGGGGATCCTCTTGAAAAATTCTGCGTAAAAATCATCGGAATCCGGTGGAATACGATAAAAGGTATTCAGCAGATCATCTTGGATGCCTTTCAATTCCTGATCATCACGGATGAATTTAGCCCGGAATGTAAGCGCCTTCAGCAATTGATACCACGCCAGGATAAAGGTTTTGTTGGTTGCGTAGTCCTGAATACCGATCCATTTTTTAAGCTTTATCTTGGATAAATGGGATTTCGTACAGGCGCCAGTCTGTAAAAAGTACTTGAAGTCATCCTTCTCATACACCCTTCCCAAAGGGAAAAGGCGGCAGATATTGGGTCTGAAGCCGTGAATGGAACACCGGTCGTCTTTGTTTAAAAAGCTGCATCGCTCCTGCTCCCCATCCATTTTAAGGTGTGGGAGCAGGAGTTTGTCGTTTAAGTGCAGCTCTATCCGATCATCCAGCAGTTTTTCAAAGGGTACATTTACATGGCGAACGATTTCGTGAATATCAAAGGGAGTCAGTACGACCAGTTCCCCAACACCATGGCAGCAAGAACTGCAACCGTTACACCCCCCTGCATCTGCTTTGACCATATCGTTTATATCATATAACCGTCCATCAGAAATATCATCTAAGTCAACATTGTATATCATATTCACCTTCCACTATTCATTTGCTGGTCAGTTCTGTCACCATACCGTCCCATACTAAACTTTTGAACCTGAAACCCTTACTCATGTAGAAGTTCAGGCTCGGTACATTTCCATCAGATACATATATCAATATTTCATCCGGGCTATGAGCATTGACGAATTCCATAGCATCGCTGAAGAGTTTGCTGCCAATGCCTTTTCCCCTATAAGCTTCATCCAGATAGAATAATTTGAGACACCCTTTGTTTTCATGATCCATGACTGTATACGCAAAACCAACGTAATCATTTCTGTCATCATCTATGACCATAATCAGCTGTGTATCAGAATATGGAAATATTTCCGCTTCAAAATCCGGATACAATCTTGACTCTACTGTCATTGCAGCGAGGATCTCGTGCCATTTTACTGCAGCCCTATCAGCTTGAAGTTTGAAAAGCTTGTCGACAAGAGGTCTGATGACCTCTATATCTTCCTTTATCCTGACTTTTTTTGAAGAATAAGATATGTTCATCGGCTCTCCTTTTACATTGAATATTCTTGGTTTCCTTCATTTGCGCCAAAAATTCGGGTTATCCGCCTTATCCAAAATATTAAATGCTATCAGTTTCTCAAGTAATGAATAATCGACAGGACTATCCCACCGGATACGCACCAGCTCCTTGCTGTGTTCATAGCCAGCCTTTACAATTTCATCAGAAAAATGATCTATGCCTGCCCTTTCAGGGGCAATAGCCAGATGAAGTTTAGATACACTGAATCCGATAATAAACGTACCATGATCGGTAAACATAGGCTGATTCCACTCAATTTTTGGCATTAAATCAGGAAATTTCTTTGTTACCCAAAGCAAAATCTCTTCGGTTCGAGCCCGATGTTGAGGGTTATCAATACGCGCTAGATAATCAGAAAAAACTTCCATGCAGATTCCTCCTTAATTGAACCATTCATTGGCCAGGTGCAAGGTGAGAATTCAGGTCTTGTAATGATTATACCATCAAACTATGACGTGAACCTTTGCATCGGGTGGAGTTTCTACTCCATCCGAAGCCTAATTGAACATATGAAGCGATCCTTGGTTTAGGTGAAGTTTTTACTCCATCTGAACCAAGGATCGCTTCATAACTTACTCAGTCTCCTAAACCGCACCGAAGCGGCCAGCGCTTCGACACAGCCCTCGATATCCCTTTCGGAACAGGCCGCAGTCAGGTCGCTATACTGTTTATACAGCGGCACCCGCTCGTTGTACACGTCCTGCAGGCTGCATCCGGGTTTGATGACAACGCCTCGGGTACTGATGTTGCTCAGCCGGCTTTCAATATCCTCGAAGGGTGCATCCAGGTAAACGGTCAGCGCATCATGCTTCAGGTGTTCCATGGCAAGTGGTGAGTAGATCACGCTGCCGCCGGTTGAAATCACCGTATTGGCAGCCCTCATCCCCAGGATGGAGCGCTCCTCCGCCTTCAGAAACCCATCAATCCCCTCACTATCGATGATTTCCTGCAGCATCCGGCCCTCATGCTCCTGTATGATGATATCCGTATCAATGAAAGCCATCCCCAAAGCTTTGGCAAGCAAGACGCCCAAGGTACTCTTGCCTACACCCGGCATCCCAATCAATACAATATTCATAGCCACTCCGTTCTCCGATTCAAGCTATCGGAATCCTCATTGTTTTTTCAGAAACCTCTGCCAAACCTTACGGGTCACAAACCAATAAATGAAGCCATTGGTTGGGCAGTTGAGGAGCCCGAACAACCCCCACAGCCACTTGTTTTCGCCTCTTTTTTCAGCATCTTTATAGATCAGTATGCTTTGGGTGAGTAGGATAGCTGCTAAGAGGAACCACAGCGGCAAAGGTATGACAGATAGATCATTTGTTGAAGCATAGCTCATATCACCACCCCTTTTTGAGCCGATGGCGTATGACAAATGGCATGCTTACGATGGCCAAGCAGGTAACTATAATTTGTTCATAAATAAGGATATCGGTGTTGCCTGTAGTGATAAGGCTTGTCATTAGGCCTATGATGCTTAAGGCAACCAGGATAAACAGCCTGAATTGTCTTTGGTGATCACGTTTTTCAATGATCTTATCTGCCTGAATAAATGCGTTTCGAATCAAAGGCATATCTGGTTGAATATCCAGTTTCATTTGATCAAGCTCTGTTTCCAGTGCGCTTTGCACTTGCATTATATCCTCCCAGTGGATCCGACAGGATTGACATTCATCCAGATGCTTTTTCAGCCCATCTGTCATTTCTGCCTCACCAAAAAAAACATCTGAAAGCTTCTGCTGTTGTTCGCAAGTCTCAATCATGTCATTTCCCTCCCTTCCATGGCTTCTCTTAATTTAATCAGGCTATGATGCAATCGTGAACGAACTGTACCAATAGGACACTCAAGTACTTGAGCGATTTCTTCATAGGTCAGTCCCTGAAAATACTTGAGTAAGAATGCCTGTCGATGCTTATCAGGCAGTTTGTCTATGGCGCTCTTCAGCTGCTGTGAAGTTTCGTTCTTTACAGCTGCCGTCTCAGCCGATTCGGCGACAAGCTCCCCTGTCAGAGCTGGAGCTTTCTTCTTCACCATATCCTTATATCGATTCACTGCCATGGACACTAGCCAGGTGGAGAACTTTGAGTCCCCTCTAAAACGGTGTATGTTGACTATGGCCTTGACCATGACCTCCTGCGTGATATCCTTGGCCAATTCCTCGTCTCGACTTAGCGTCAGCAGGTAGCCATAGACAAAGGAGTAGCTGTCGGTCAGCAGGCTTTCAAGGGCCTTTCGATTGCCGTCCTTAGCTTGTTTAATGATCGCCTGCTCTTCCAACTTTAATTCACTCCCTCCGCAAAATCCAGGATTACTGATATGAGCTCCTGATTCAGCGCATAAGATGGATCCGTATAGCTGGCAAGATTGTCCTTTTTGTCATCTATCTTCACCTGCTTCAATACATGGTTCATACCCAAAAGAACAACGCTGGTATCAGGTCCTGCCAGGTCCTTTAAATATTCCTTTTCTGCAGGTGGAACTTGGAGATCCTCTGAGCCGAAAACAAGGAGATTGGGAACTTTCAGTTTTTTTGCTTCAGTATAAGGATCATAAGCCATCCAAGAGATCAAGAAGTCCTGCACACCTGTGCCGAGGAATCTTGCTGTGTTCTTGCTCATTTCTGTCACATGGTTCCCCTGCTTCAAGCTTTGGATGACCTTTTGAATTTCGTCGAATTCAGGAAGGTTTTGTTGCTTAAGCTGCCAAAGCAGCACTTCATCGATAGGTCGTGTAGCGCCGCACAAATTGATAACCCCATCCACTGCCTCCAATTGAGTAGCAAGAGTGCTGACCATTGCCCCTTGGCTATGGCCTACGAGAATAATGGTATCAAACTTTTCGTGTTCCTTCATAGTCTTGATCACTTCAACCAGATCCTCCACCATAACCTCAAAGGTCAAAGTATTCAGATCTTTGGTGGTGTTGAGCCTGGTTTTTCCGGCAGAACGCTGATCGTATCGAAAGGTTGCATAACCTTCCTCGGTCAAGCCATATGCCAGCGCCTTCAGAGAATCATTATTACCAGTTAAAATGTCTGAATTACCATCTCTGTCGGTTGGGCCAGAGCCGGCCGTGATTACGATGACGCAGTTTCCAAGAGGCTTCTGAGGTCTTAATATATCTCCATAAAGATAGCCGTCAGATAATTTGATTTTTACCTCGTGGCGATGATCCACCCACCAGGTACCCCCTAACATTAACAGTAGCAGCACCATCAGCAAAACATAGGGGCGGCTTCTTTTGAAATAGGATGCCGGCCCAATGCCTGCAAGGTTGTTTTCCTTCTGTTTTTGCTGTTTGTCCATGTTTTTCTACCCCTATCTATACCAATTCCTCTGACTTGAGCCGAAGGGCTGCAAGTGTTAAAAATATTATGATCATGCCACATGTCCAAATCATCGAAACAGTCAAATCCGCAGAGGGCAGCAGATTGAAACCTTTTGCCTCTGTCAGCAGTTGTATAGGCATATAGCGTGCCAACTTTGGCAATAAAGCCCCTAAGCCTGACATGCCATAGGCTGCAAACAAGGTCAAAATGCCCGTTATAAAGGGCTTGCTGAAAACCGTACTCAGCAGTATCAGAAGACTGACTAAAAAACTATAATAAAGTCCATAAAGAGCCCCTGCCTTCAAGGCACTTGCCAGTGATGCGAAGTCATAAGCGAATAGCAATCCCGCATAAAAATACGCAAATGCAACGCCAATAATCCCAGCGCTTAATAACAGAACGCTGTAAACAACCCATTTTGCAAGAATCACACCACCAGGTTGACAGCCCATGGATACTGGTATGGTCAAGGTTTTGTCTGCTTTTTCTCCTGCCACTAGGCCCATTAAGGAAATGGCAATGACAAAGGTCGTGATTTGATAAAGGCTTTTCATATGGGACATCATGGCGCCCTTTTGACTTAAATCGGCAATGGCGCTTAAGTCTAAGCCATCAAATTTGCCCTTCAAAAGGCTGGGCAAAAGCTTCATCATTACAGGATCAGAAATCGAAAAGAAAAAGATGCCGATAAGTAGAATCAGAAATTTATGGGTTCTGATCCCTTCCATCCATTCTTTTCTTAAGTAGGCTTTAAAACTGGACATCTTGCTTCACCACCTTTAAGTAAATATCCTCAAGGGTAGCCCTGCGCATTTGTATCCGCCGTATGCCAGTACTTAAAGGCGCTAGCAGGCTAAGGAGCTTCTCTCCGTCTCGTGATGGATCACCGACAGTGATCACCAGGGTTTCCCCTTCCAAAGCAACTGACTTAATAAAATCAGCCTGTTTGATTCCGTCGATCATCTCGGGCGTTGGACCAAATTCCCAGTCCACTTCATACACAGGTTCTGTTGAAGCCTCCAAAATCATGTTCAAATTACCTTCTACCACTATTTTGCCTCCATGGAGGATTCCAATGCGGTCGCATACCTTCTCTACATCACCAAGGATATGTGTCGATAAGAAAATGGTTTTACCCTGGTTTTTAAGAGCGCCGATGATATCGATGACGTCCTTTCTCCCTTTGGGATCAAGGGCTGAAGAAGGCTCGTCCAGCAGCAGGGTTTTCGGGTCATGATACAGTGCAGTGGCCATACCGAGTCTTTGCCTCATCCCTCTGGAATATCCGCCTATGGCACGTTTGGAAGCACTTTCAAGGTTCACTAGCTCCAGCAGCTCTGCAGTGCGTTTTTTACGATCTGTCAGCGACATGCCGCCCATGTTGCCAAGGAAATCCAAATACTCCCTGGCTGACATATAGG
>CAZEHS010000129.1:0-6950 GCA_964511875.1 uncultured Peptostreptococcaceae bacterium | reverse complement strand
AGGTGGGCTGGCACGGCAAAGCGCCTTCCAGCAGTGAACTGGATCAGGCAATATCGGAACTGGAGGCATAAGAAAATGGCAAAAACAGCAACACGTGAAGCTTACGGAGCTTTCCTGGAGGCATACGGTGATGAGAATAAAGAGCTGGTGGTCTTGGATGCAGACCTGTCCAAATCAACGATGACCAACGGATTTTCAAAAAAATATCCGGACCGTTTTTTCGATATGGGTATCGCAGAACAGAACCTGATGGGGGTAGCGGCAGGATTGGCAGCAGCTGGGAAAATATCGGTGGCCAGCACCTTCGCAGTATTTGCATCAGGCAGAGCGTTTGAAATCATACGAAATTCAATCTGTTATCCCAAGCTCAACGTGAAAATCTGCGCGACACATGCAGGTTTGACAGTGGGCGAAGACGGTGCCTCCCACCAGGCCATTGAGGATCTGGCCATCATGCGGGCGCTGCCCAATATGGTAGTTCTCAATCCTGCAGACAGCGTGTCAGCAAAAAAACTGCTGCGGGACGCAATGGTTCTGGATGGTCCTGTATATGTACGTTTGGGAAGGGCGAAGGTAACGGACATATACGACGATGAGAACCAGATTGCTATCGGGAAAGCTGTCAAACTCAAATCCGGTCAGGATGTAGCAATCCTTGCGACCGGGATCATGGTGGAGATGGCTCTTATTGCCCGGGAACAGCTTCTTGAGAGGGATATTGAAGCCCAGGTAATCGATATACACACAATAAAGCCCTTGGATCTGGAAGCCGTCATCAGTGCTGCTCGAGAGACCGGCGCCGTTGTAACCGCTGAAGAGCATTCCATCATAGGGGGTCTCGGCGGGGCTGTGGCAGAGGCTTTGTCTGAAAATTATCCTGTTCCATTGAAACGGATTGGACTCCAGGATGTGTTCGGCGAATCAGGAAAGCCGGACGAGTTATTACTCAAGTATGATCTGACACCTGCAGCTATTGTCCAGGCCGCTCTCAATGCGATGGGGATGAAGGGCCAGAGATAGACAGCCTTCAAAGGAGATATGGAGTAATCCATATCTCCTTTTTTCATATCCTGATTTAGTAAATGCCGGTGTATAGTAAATAACTATTTACAATACGGGTTTTTACCCGTACACTGGTTAAATGAAATCGTTGATAACAAGTGGAGGTTGCTGATGGACAGAAATGAAAAAGCTGCAGAAAGTTTATTGCAATTCTTGCCTTTTATGCACGAAAAATTTTTAAACCCTATGGAACGTCTGGCGTTTCACAGATTGAGCAAGCTGCAGTTCTTTGCTCTGATGCTGTTGAACCGAAAGGGTCCTCTGATGATGTCGGAGCTGGCGTCTGTCATGCAGGTATCGAAGCAGCAGCTGACACCATTGGTAGACCGCCTGATGGCACAGAATCTTGTGGAAAGGTATCCGGATCCTCAGGACAGGCGAGTGATTCGAATCGGATGCTCTCAGGCAGGCGAGGATATCCTGGACGAAATGAGGAAGCAGAACAGAGAAGCGCTGGCTGCCAAGCTTTCAATTTTGCCTGATCAGGAACTTCAGGAATTGGACATGATGATCCTGCGGGTTAGGGAGATTTTGGAGAAAGCAGAGCGGATTTCAGCACTTGAAGACATTCAGAGAGGATGAAAGATATGAATAAGGCAAAAAAAATACTTACCCTTGTGATGCTGACAGTTTTAGTGGTTGGTGCTGCCTGGGGGGGCTGGGCATGGTATGAGGCGAAAAATTATTTCAGGACCCAGGATGCTCAGATCACAGCAGATACCGTTACAATAACATCGGAAGTGACTGCTAAGATAAAGACATGGGATATCCGTGAAGGGGACAGGGTTCAGGCAGGGCAGATATTGGGGCGGCAGGAACTTGGCATGCTGGTCAGTAATTCAGCTCCGAACAGTCAGGCTTTGGAAAATACTGCGGACAGTCTGGTTAATAAGGCTGCCATCAGGACACCGATAGATGGGAAAGTGGTGCTGAGTACTGTGGTTCCTGGGCAGGTAGTGTCTCCCGGAATGTCATTGGCTACCATTGCCGATACGGATAACAGTTACATTAAAGCAAATATTGAAGAGACCGACATATTCAGGATCGCGCAGGGACAGGCAGTTGATGTCTGGATCGATGCGTATCCCGGTCAGGCGTTCAAAGGACAGGTGGAACGGGTTGGTCAAGCCACACATCAGGCGTTCAACACGTTTCCATCACTTAATACCAGTGGTGAATACAGTAAAGTCAAACAGCTGATTCCGATACGGATCAGTTTGCTTGATGCAGGTGATCGAAGCCTGATGATGGGCATGAATACGACCGTCAGGATTCATTTGGCTGAGCAGGAGGGGACACAATGAAAATCAAAAATAGAGCCATCCTAATCCTCCTTGTTGTCGGCATGGCTGCTGTCGGTTCGATAGGCTGTGCTTCAGGTACCATCAGCGGTGTTACTGTTTCAGCAGTTAAAGCGGAAAAGAAGATCATGAAACCTTCGACAACAATTGAAGGGGTTCTGCTGCCTTATCAAACTGCCGATGTTTCCAGTCGGATCAGCGGCCAGATTGCCTCGGTTGCTGTACGATCCGGAGATAGGGTGATGGCCGGGCAGGTTTTGCTGACCCTGGAAAAACATGCACTGTCTGCTCAGTTGAGTCAGGCTGAAGCAGGTATGCAGACAGCCCAGGCAGGAAAGGATATTGCCGAGGGGCAGGCTGAACTGGCTAAAATAAACCTGGACGCGGCTCAAAAGAATTATGACCGTACCGATTCACTGTTTAAATCCGGAGCGGTATCCCAGAGTCAGATGGACGAAGCATCTGATCGGCTTAAAACTGCCTCCAGGCAGTATGAGAATGCTTCAGGACCCTCTCAGAACCAGGCAAAAGCCTCTCTAAGTACTGCTGGAGCCAATATTGACAACTTGAAGGTTCAGTTGGACTATACCGTCCTTAAGAGTCCGATCGACGGAATCGTAGCGGTCCAGAACGCCATAGTCGGTGAAACCGTGTCCGTAGGGTCTTCTCTGGTGACAGTTGCTGATACCGCAGTACTGAGGCTCAAGGGCACAGTGACTCAGGATCTGATCCCGTTCCTGAAAATGGGGCAGATGATCCCCGTGACTGTAGGGATCTATCCGGACAAACAATTTCAGGGGACCTTGACTGGAATAGGACCTATGGCAGTGAGTACGGGGGAGATGTTTCCCGTTGAAGTTACGATTCAAAATGACAGCAGCCTCATGGCCGGTCTGACTGCCGGTGCATCTCTTGAAACATCAGCACTGGAAAGGCTGGTGATACCTGAGGCCTCAGTGGTGCAGGAATCGGGGAAGCAAATCGTGTATGTGATCATGAACGGCAAGGCGGTTCGCAGGGAAGTGACTCTGGGGCTTCATCATCTTCAGGACGTTGTCGTTCTGAAGGGGATCGAAGAGGGAGAGATGGTTGCAGTTATCGGATCCGGGAGTTTGAAGGATCAGATGAAAGTGATAGTTTCCGAATGATCATAACGAATTCCAGAAAGTGGGTATTATGCTAAAGCTTCTTCGTTACCTGAAACCCTATACGGCTCCTGTGTCAATGACCCTGGTGCTTCTTTTCTGCCAAGCCATATCAGAGCTGTATCTGCCTACCCTGATGTCGGACATTGTCAACAATGGGATGCTACAGGGAGATTCCGCATACATTCTGAAATATGGCGGGTATATGCTGATGGTGGCCTTAGCGGGAAGTGCTTTCGCCATTGGCGGCAGCTATCTTTCCTCTGTGGTGGCTCTTGGCCTTGGCAGGGATCTGCGCAATACTCTGTTCACCAGAGTGGAAAGCTACAGTCTAAACGAGTTTGATCGTGTTGGCACCTCATCGCTTATCACCCGGACCACCAATGACATAACACAGGTGCAGACCTTGGTAGTCATGGGCATGCGGTTCCTGGTCTATGCGCCGATCCTGTGCATCGGAGGCCTGATCATGGCTTGGAGAAAGGATGCCGAACTGACAAGGGTGCTGTTTGTCATCCTGCCGGTAATGCTGGCTCTGATCGGCATTTTAGCTTCACTGGTGGTTCCGCTCTATCAATCAATGCAGGTGAAGCTTGATACGGTGAACCGGGTACTGAGGGAAAATCTGACAGGAATACGGGTCATTCGTGCCTTCGACCGGCAGCAGTCGGAGAATCACCGGTTTGACGGTGCAAACCGTGATCTTACCGATGTATCCATTCGTGTCAATGAAATCATGGCTGCAATGCAGCCGCTTATGATTGTACTTATGAATATAACAACCCTGGCCATCATCTGGTTCGGCGGACGGCTGATCAGCATGAACCGGATGGCTCTGGGAGATATGATGGCTTTTTTGCAATATGCGATGCAGATCATGTTCTCCATCATCATGGTCACCATCATGTTCGTCATGGTTCCGCGGGCTCAGGCCTCTGCCACCCGGATAAACCAGGTGCTGGAGCTTGAACCGGAAATCAAGGACCCTGAGGGTTCCGGCATCATGACATGTAAGACCGGATGCGTAGAATTTCGGAATGTGACGTTCAATTATCCGGGGGCAGAGGAGCCGGCTCTTCAAGGAGTCAGTTTTTCGGCTATCCCCGGTGAAACCACAGCCATTATCGGGGGGACAGGCTCAGGAAAATCGACGCTGATCAATCTGATCCCCCGTTTTTATGATGTTACAGATGGGGCCGTACTGGTTGATGGCGTGGACGTACGGGAACTGACTCAGAATAACCTGCGATCCCTGATCGGTTTCGTCCCCCAGACACCTGTGATTTTCAGCGGCACTGTGGATGCCAATATCCGGTATGGCCGTGAAGATGCAACCACTGATGAAATCATCGGTGCAGCACAAGTGGCTCAGGCCGTTGAATTCATCAATGAACTTACAGATGGGTATCAATCGTTGGTTGCGCAGGGAGGCACCAATCTTTCCGGCGGACAGAAACAACGGCTTTCAATTGCGAGGGCACTGGTTCGAAGGCCGGAAATCTATATATTTGACGACAGCTTCTCTGCCCTGGACTTCAAAACAGATTCAAAGCTTCGTGCTGCACTGAAAAAAGAAACGGCTGATTCAACAGTCATTGTCGTGGCACAGCGGGTAACAACAGTAATGGACGCAGACCGCATCATTGTCCTTGACGATGGCCGCGTGGTTGGAATGGGTAAACACCGGGATCTGATGGGCACCTGCCTGATCTATCGCGAGATCGTTTCCTCCCAGCTGTCAGAGGAGGAAATCGCATGAGTGATGCCAATAGAAGACCAAGCGGAGGCGGACCGGGGCATATGGGCGGAATGGGCCGCCTTGTGGAAAAACCCAGGGATTTCAAAGGAACCTTCCGCAGGCTGGCAAATTATCTGAAACCCGAAAAATACCGTTTCGTTGCAGTTTTTTTTCTGGCCATCGCCAGCACACTGTTTTCAATCGTTGGTCCCAAAGTCATGGGACATGCCACTACCAAGCTGGCCGAAGGGGTCATCGCCCGGTATCAGGCTTACGGTAAGATCCAGGCGGCCATTCAGAGTCACCAGCCGGCAGCCGTCATCGAGAGTCTGAAAAGACAACCCATACCCGGGTTTGATATGGATTATGTTGGCAATGTCATCCTCATCATGTTGGTCCTGTATCTCATAAGTGGTGTTTTCGGATATATGATGGGTTTCATCATGTCAGGTGTTTCACAGAACACTGTTTTTCGGATGCGGGGAGATGTTAAGGAAAAGCTCGACAGGCTTCCCCTGAGCTACTTCGATAAGCGGACACATGGTGAAATACTGAGTCGCACCACCAATGATATGGATACGATCGCTACAAGTCTCCAGCAAAGTCTGAGCCAATTGATCACATCTGTGGTGACCGTAGTGGGCATCCTGATCATGATGGTAACCATCAGCCCTGTCATGACAGTGATTGCCCTGGTAACATTGCCGGCAAGCGGTGTCATTACGGCACTCATTGCAAAAAAATCCCAGATATTCTTCAAGGAGCAGCAAAAATATCTGGGGCAGTTGAATGGACATGTAGAGGAGATGTATTCAGGTCATAAAGTGGTCAAGGCCTTTGGACGTGAAGAGGATTCTATCCAGAAGTTCAGCGAGATCAACGACAGTCTCTACCATGTAGGCTGGAAAGCGCAGTTCATGTCCGGGATCATTTTTCCTGCTCTGAATTTTGTCAGCAACCTTGGCTATGTGGGAGTCTGTGTCGTTGGAGGCTTGCTGGTCGCCAGAAAGGCGATTGAGATAGGGGATATCCAGGCCTTCATCCAGTACATGCGTCAGTTCACCCAACCCATCATCCAGGTGGCCAATATCGCCAACGTCCTACAGTCAACCATTGCAGCAGCGGAAAGGGTATTCGAGGTGCTGGACGAACCGGAACAGGTCCCTGAAGAGGCGGATGCAGCGGTCCTTTCATATCCCAAAGGTCAGGTTCGGTTCGAGCATGTCCGGTTCGGATATTCTGAGGATGATATCCTGATGGAGGACCTGTGCATCGATGTGGATTCCGGGCACACAATCGCCATCGTCGGGCCGACAGGTGCAGGGAAAACCACATTGGTGAACCTGCTGATGCGGTTCTATGAAATACAGGGGGGACGGATCACCATCGACGGCATCGACATCCGTAACCTGAAACGCAGCGCCCTTAGGCGGTTGTTCGGGATGGTGCTGCAGGATACCTGGCTGTTCGGAGGAACTCTGCGGGACAACATCGCATATGGAAGAGAAGGCGCCTCCGAGGAAGATATCATTCAGGCTGCAAAAGCGGCCCACGCACATCACTTCATCAAAACGCTTCCTGAAGGCTATAATACCGTCCTTAACGAGGAGGCCAGCAATATCTCCCAGGGACAGAAACAGCTGCTGACCATCGCCCGGGCCATTCTGGCCAACCCTGCCATCCTTATACTGGATGAGGCTACCA
>CAZEHS010000128.1:0-6968 GCA_964511875.1 uncultured Peptostreptococcaceae bacterium | reverse complement strand
GTTGGACTAATTTAGGATTCCAAAGCACTTGGGAATATCTTGCTTACCTCTGTGGGTGGCGGGACTCTTTATCTGAGATATGTCGCCACAGTTACGGACGGTGTCAAGGATGAAGTGTCATATTCCCGGATGTCGACTGATGTCAGGGGTGAAAGGACCATGAACTGATCAGTGGCCATTTCGGTTAAAAAGAAGGAGTCAGCGGATGTCATCCGTACAAGCGATCTCATTCACACGATTCTCGTAGAAGAGAAGGGCACCCTTTATCCGGATACGGTTACTCTGGACGTCAGCGGTGACACCGCGGAATATGTACGAGACCAGCTGGGGGCCGTTATCAACAACTCCCTGTCCGGCCTGTGTCTGGTGCTGGTGGTTCTGTTCCTCTTCATAGGCTTCGGGGAAGCGGTGGTTGTTTCCCTGGTCATCCCGCTGGCCATCCTGATCACCGTATGGGTGATGAAACTGGCTGGGCTGACGCTTAATACGATCACCCTATTCTCGCTGATTCTGGCGGTGGGGATGCTGGTGGACAACGGCATCGTCATCATGGAGAATATTGACAGGCTCCGGTTCCATGGGATCGACGCGAGATTGGCAGCGGGGGCAGCCACGAACCAGATTGCCCCGGCTGTGGCTTCTTCAACGCTCACTACATTGGCGGCGTTCTTTCCGCTGCTGCTTACTTCGGGTATCATGGGAGCCTACATCAAATCCATTCCTCTGACCGTCATCATCGCATTGACAGCCTCCTTCGTGGTGGCCATGACCTTCACGCCCTCCATGTGCGCAATCTTCCTGAAGACGCACCGATCTGAGATCATCGTGGATCATACCGCCTGGAGGACAAAAGCTGCAAAAATCGGCTCCGTACTCTTGGTTACGGCACTGGCAGGGTACGCGTTCACTTTCAATAACGAAGTAACGCCGCTGACCTTTGCCAGTATGCTGGTGTTCGGGGCGCTCATGTTCTACAAGCAGTTCAAAGTCAGGACCAATATCGAAGAAAGCCGGATTGTGGCTATTTACGGCGATAAACTGTATGAGATCGTAAAGGATAAGAAGCTGCGGAAACGTGTTGTAGCCTTCTTCGTCCTGGCTTTTTTCGCCAGCATGTCCCTGGTGCCCTTGGGCATCCTGAAGGTGGAGATGTTCAGTAACGAGGATCAGGACCGTCTCTATGTCAGCATCGAGGCCCCGAAAGGAACACCGGTTGAAAAGACGAGCGGTATATCCGAACAGATTGAGGCGCTCCTACTGACGTATCCTGAAATAGACACGTTCGTTGCCAATGTTGGAATCACAGGGGCTGACAGCTTCGAGGATTTCGGAGGCGGCGGAAGCAACTCTACGAAGGCGCGGATCATCATCGATCTGATACCGACAGACAAGCGTGAACGCAGCTCCATAGATATAGCCAAGGAACTTCGAGAAAAAGTGAAAGACGTCAGCGGCGCAAAAATCACTGTTGATGAGCTGCAGAACGGTCCCCCAACTGCGGCACCGGTAGAGGTACGGCTGCAGGGCAAGGATCTTGATGACCTTAAAAGCGTAGCTCAGGATTATATGGATGTATTGAAGACCATCCCCGGTACCAGGGATATCAATAGCTCGGTCTCTGAAGGAAGCCCTGAACTCCAGATTCAAGTGGATAAAGAACGGGCATCACGGCTGGGTCTGAACGATATCCAAGTGGCTCTGACTATCCGTAATGCGGTGAATGGCCTGAAAGCCACTACCTACCGAGTCAACCAGGATGAAATCGATGTCGCTATCCATCTAGGTGAAGGCGTATTGAAAACGAAAGCGGATCTGGAAAAACTCTACGTTTACAGCCCTGCAGGGCAAGCCATTCAGCTGGGGCAAATCGCAAGGATTGTGGAGGAAAAAGGCTACACTGCCATCTCCCATACAGGGAGGACCCGTGAAATAAGTGTGACTGCACAGGTTAATGATGGTTTTCTGGGCAACGAACTGACAAAAGAATTTCAAAACCGTATTTCAGGAGAATCACTTCCGGAAGGAGTCAAGACTGTCTATGGCGGAGAGGCTGAGAGTATAGGGGATTCATTCGGTGAAATGTTTGTGAACATGGCAGTAGCAGCCATTTTGGTGTACCTGATACTGGCAGTTCAGTTCAATTCCCTGACTCAACCCTTCATAATTCTGTGCACAGTCCCCTTGGGGATGATCGGGGTAATGCCCGGTCTGGTACTGACAGGGAATAACTTCGGGTTTGTGGCATTCATCGGGGTTGTCGCTCTGGTGGGTATCGCTGTGAATAACGGCATTATCCTGGTGGATTATATCAACTACTTGCGTGAAAGCGGTTACGAATTCTATGACGCCATCCGTGTCACAGGAAGAACACGGTTTGTGCCTGTACTTGCAACGACGATTACAACAGCTGGAGGGGTGCTCCCCATCACCCTCAAACAAGAATTCTTCGAGGGGCTAGGCTATACCCTGATCTTCGGTCTCACTGTCTCAACACTGCTGACCCTGGTGCTGATTCCAGTGCTTTACGCCATGCTGGAGGAACGAAGGATGCGTCTGGCCAGCGGAGAACAGAAAAGGTTCGGTATGATACGGAAAATATCAGGAAGGTTTATTGGAAAGGGAGGAAAGGTTCATGCGTAATACGGTACACAACGGATCTGTCGGACGATTGGCAGGCAGTCTGATAGCAATCATGATCCTGGCAACCGCCCTGGTAGGCTGTAATTCAGATCAAGTGGATCCTTCGAAGGATCCTGCGGCTATAGCCAAGGAAGAAGCGGTGCAGGTGAAGACCGTACCGGCGGCAATTCAAAATTTCTCAAATACGCTCCAGATATCAGGTAACGCCATTCCTATAGAAGAAGCAGAGGTTTCCGCCAAAATCGGCGGGGATATCTATCAACTAAGAGGTGAGATCGGAGATCGTGTGAGTAAGGGGCAGGTGTTGGCCCGTATAGATGCTACCCGTTATTCTCTTGCAAAGGAGAAAGCCAGTCTGGGGGTGACTTCAGCTCAACTGAGCCTTGTGCAGCAGAAGGTCGATCTGGATCGGTTCAAGGCACTTTATGACCAGAATGCGATTTCTCAAAAAGAATATGAGGCCGTTCTTAATGCGTACCAAATGACTGAGATTTCTCTGAAATCCGCTCAGGCAGATTTGCGTTCTGCCGACGTGAATCTTAGGGATACTACTGTTAAAGCGCCCATCACAGGAGTGATAAGCGCTCGGAAAGTCAACCCCGGAGAAAGCGTCAATGCAGGTGCGCCGCTTTTCACGGTTGTGAGTCTGAGTCAGGTTTCGGTGAGCTCAGGTATAGCTGAAGCCGCTGTGAATCAATTGAAACCCGGCATGAAGGTGGCAGTTGTCTTTGAATCCCTCGGTGCTCAGACATTCGAAGGTATCATCTCCAATATCAGCCCCGTGCAGGACCAGGCCAAGCTTTACCCTGTGAAGATCCAGGTGGATAATCCTCAGGGACTGATCAAATCCGGGATGTTTGCTACAGCATCAGTCGTTCTGTCCGATGGAATTGAAGGTTTGGCTGTCCCTAAGGATGCCATCCTTCATGATCAGGGGAAGGATTTTGTGTTCATAGCAAGCGGCGGGAAAGCGCTCAGAAAAGAAGTGGCCATCGGCTTGGGTGATGACAAGATGTTTCAGGTGGAATCCGGCATCGCTACCGGAGATGCCGTCATTGTCGTCGGTCACGAGAAGCTGAAAGATGGAGCGCTGGTGAAGATAATCATGTGATTTGATAAATGTTTTATCGTGCATATTGTGGTAATAAAGGGGTATAATCGAAAGATACCCGTTATAGATGCTCCATAAATGCAGGAGGGAATCCCTCATGAGGATACTGGTTGTTGAAGATGATATGAATTCGTCGAAGCTCATGGTTCATTTTTTACGTAGGTTTGGTACGTGTGATACCGCAACAGACGGAGTTGAAGCTGTCGCGGCAGTTACGGAGTCGTACAGGACAGGGAGCCCTTACAATCTGCTGATTCTGGACATCATGATGCCGAATTTGGGCGGTATGGAAACACTCAAGGCCATCAGGACCCATGAGGAAGGATTAGGAATCCCTTATGAAGACCATGTGAAGGCAATCATGGTCTCAGCACTGTCCGGAGATACGATCCGAACGGAGGCATATCAGAAGGGATGCACGGCATATATCCGCAAGCCTATTGATTTTCACCAACTGGAGAGAGTCATTCGTGATGAGCTTCTTCTGCAGGAAGATAATGTTCTGTAATCGGGTATTGAAGAGTATGAAGTCATGTAAAAGGGCACTGAGCGGGTATTCCGCCAGTGCCCTTCTGTTAGAGTTCGAAAGCTTCTGCGATTGCCTGGACCGCCAGGTCCTTATCCTTTGCGAAGATCGTGTAGCTTATGCTGATCTCACTGGTAGTGACCTGCTGGAATTCTATGCCGTTATCGGCCAGCAGGGTGAAGAGTCTTGCGGCTACACCTGATTGGGATATCATGCCGATCCCCACTACTGAAAGTTTCACAAGGGAATCGTCCATGGCCACACTGATGCCCTGCATTTCTGACTCGATTTCATCCAAAACCTCCTGAACCGCCTGCCGGTCATCAAGCAGCGTTGTGAAGGATACATTTACAGTCTTGTGAAAGGGTGCAGTCTGGCTGATCATATCAACCATGATGCTCCGTTCGGCCAGCTTGGCGAAAATTCTTGAGATATTTGCTGCAGTATACGGTACCAGGCTCAATGATACCATCAGACAGTTTTCGGTGACCGTCAGGCCGGTTACAGCTTTCTTTTCCATGGATTCATCCCACTCCTTTATTATTGTACCTGGGTATTCTCCGGTGCTGAGGGCAACCAGGATAGGAACTTTGTATTTATGGCCCATCTCAATGGAACGGGTTTCCAGAACCTTGGCTCCAAGACTGGCCATCTCCAGCATTTCGTCATAGCTGATCACATCAAGCTTCCTGGCATTCGGGTACACTCGGGGATCGATGGTATAAACACCGTCCACATCGGTATAGATTTCGCAGGAACATCCAAGCACGGCAGCGATGGAAACCGCAGTTGTGTCGGAACCGCCCCGGCCTAGTGTGGTGATATCGCCGTTTTCTGTAACTCCCTGAAAACCGGCAACAACAACAATTTCATTTCGGTTCAGATGTCGGACGATCCGTTCCTTGTGAATGGTGCTGATACGGGCTTTGGAATAGGTATCGCAGGTTTCAATGCCCGCCTGATATCCCGTGAGACTCACGCTTTTTCCATTAGCCTCTTTGATGGCGATTGAAAGAAGGGCGATGGATATCTGTTCACCGGTGGCCAGCAGCATATCGAGATCGCGCTTGCATGGGGCGCCGGATATCTCCTTAGCCAGCTTTACCAGCCCATCTGTTGTTTTTCCCATGGCAGAGACTACAACCACTATCTGCTCACCGCCCTGCTGCCTGGCAACAAGGCGACCCGCTATTTCCTTGATTTTTTCTGTTGTAGCGACCGAAGAGCCGCCATATTTTACAACTACTGTATTGTTCATTTTTCCACTCCTTATCTCACATCATTCCTGATCAGATCATCATACGTTTCACGCTTGACTACCAGCCTGGCGACACCGTTCTCTACGAAAACAACGGCAGGTTTTCGTATGCGGTTATAATTGCTGGACATGGTATAATTATAAGCGCCGGTACCATTGACGGAAAGGATGTCATCTATTTCGGGCTCCGGCAGTTCGATGCCATGAATCAGCACATCTCCTGACTCACAGCATTTTCCAGCGACTGTGAAGGGTTGAATCTTGCCGCCGCTGTTGCGGTGGCTGATATGGGCTTCGTATTTTGAATCGTAGAGAGCTGTTCTGGGGTTGTCGGTCATGCCCCCGTCTACAAATATGAAATTTTTGCCCCCGTACGTTCTTTTAACGCCTCCGACTTTATATATCGTTGTACCGGCATTCGCTACGATGGAGCGCCCGGGCTCGATCATGAGCTTGGGAAGCTGGACATCTCTGCTTAGGGCTTCCTGAACGGCCTGTTCCAATATATGCGGAAGACTCTTCTCCGCATCCATCGGGGTATCGCCATTGGAGTAATACACTCCGAATCCGCCGCCTATGTTCAGCTCGGCCGTGCTGAAGTGACAATCGACACGAACTCTTTTTACGAAGTCGAACATGACTGAGATGGCTGAAAAATAAGAGGTTTCTTCGAAAATCTGTGAGCCGATATGGCAATGAAAGCCAGTCAGTGTCAGATGGTTATCGTTAGCCGCCTTCTCGATCAGTCTGCAGACATCAGCATCATAGATGGAGATGCCGAATTTGCTGTCGTTTCTGGCTGTCTGTATGAAATCATGGGTATGGGCATCGATGCCGGGATTCATACGGAACAGAATCGCCTGCTGCTTACCCAATTGCTCACAGAGTCGGCTTAGTCGGTCCAGTTCCTGCTCATTGTCCACGATGATCCGATGGACTCCATAATCCAATGCCATCAGCAACTCGTCAGGGGTTTTGTTATTTCCGTGGAAATAGATGCGATTAGCCGGAAAGCCTGCGGTGATGGCGGTATAAAGCTCCCCGCCGGAAACAACATCGAGGCTCAGGCCCTGTTCATGGATGAGTTTGGCCATGGCAATCGTTAGGAAAGCCTTTGAGGCATAGATCACTTCAGTTTCAATCTGTGGAGAGGCAAATGCCCGTTTGTACATCTGGCACTGGCTTTTCAATAAGGCGGTATCCATTACATAAAGCGGTGTTTCAAAACGCTCTGCCAGCGTAAATACACTGCAGCCTCCGATTGTGAGTCGGTTTTCAGTATCCAGTTCCATTGTGCCGAACAGTTTCATCGCGCACCCTCCTTTTTTATTGTATGAAATCGGGGGAAACATTTTGTGGCTAAAGGTTTATATCTTTCCAAAAAATAAATCAGCCGAAAAGGCAAAAGGACTCCTTTCCGGCTGATGGACGCA
>CAZEHS010000127.1:0-6990 GCA_964511875.1 uncultured Peptostreptococcaceae bacterium | reverse complement strand
GAACTGCAATTAAAGCTTGATGGATTCAAGAGCAATAAAATCGAATTTGAAACCGTTAACGGAGATATTCAGTTCGAGTGCGGCAACAATTGCAGTAATAAGAGCATGTTGTATGCCTTTTTCATGAAAGATGGATACATATGGCTTAAGAGAACGAATTAAAGAAAATTCAAAGGCGATTACGGAGCAGCCCTACAGGCTCCAAGGAGGTTAATATGGACACCCTGAAATATCCAATAGGCACGTTTGATTTTTCAAAAACCATAACTGACGGCGAAATACCCGACCTGATTCATCAGATTGAGGTTCAGCCTGTCCTGTTGCACAGAGTGATTGAAGAAATTTCCAAGGAAAAACTGGACAGCTCCTACCGGCCCGGTGGATGGACCCTCAGACAGGTGATTCATCACATTGCCGACAGCCACATGAACAGCTATATCCGGTTCAAGCTAGCCCTGACGGAAGACTGCCCTACTATCAAACCCTTTGATGAAGAAAAATGGGCTGAGCTTGATGATGCTGCCCATATGCCGGTTGAAGTATCCATCCAATTGATTGAAGCCCTGCACCAGCGGTGGGTATGGCTGCTCCGCTCCCTGGACTCGGCCCAGCTTGACGCCCGATTCCATCATCCTGTAAACGGCGATGTCAGCCTGCGAACCGCTGTGGCGCTTTACGCCTGGCACGGAAATCATCACCTGGCCCATATCCGATCTGTACAATAGCAGTTGATTGATTGCTGAATCTTATATTGGGAGGTATTTCATGAACATCATCATTCGCAACGCTCAACCTGAGGACCTTGACGCAGTTACCGCAATCGAGGTTGAATGCTTTCCACCTGCTGAAGCAGCAGAGCGTGAGACTATTTTTGAACGAATAAAAGCGTTTCCTGAGAGCTTCCTAGTCGCGGAGAACGATGGACGCATGGTGGGTTTTATTAATGGATGCGTGACAAACGACTTGGTCATCTCTGATGATATGTTCCACAGCACCGCACACAATATACCCTCTGGCAAAACTCAAACAGTATTTGGTCTGGATGTAGTCCCGGAATATCAGCGGAGAGGAATTGCTGGCCAGCTGATGCGAAAATTCATTCAAACGGCACGAGAGGCCGGGCGGCAGCGAGTGATCCTTACCTGTAAAGAGCACCTGGTGCATTACTATGAGGGGTTCGGGTTCATCAACGATGGACTTTCGGAATCCACCCATGGCGGTGCCCAGTGGTTTAATATGACCTGCCCCCTTATGATCCGAAAACTCATCGAAGATCCAAAAGAAAGCGAAGTAATGGAAATACGAGAACGAATAATCGCCTTCAATCTGGAACGAATTGAAGATAAGGATCACCATGACTATATTATTCGCTATGGAAACGACCAGGGAGAATTCAGTGCAGGGATTTACTTTTCAATTCATGGGGAATGGCTGGAGATTGATTTGCTGATTGTTGATGAAAATGAACGGGCCGCAGGCCTTGGTTCCAAGCTGCTGAAGGATGCAGAAGCATTGGCGCTTGAGAAAAACTGCAGCATGTCTTTTCTAACGACCTTCGGGTTTCAGGCAAGACCCTTTTATGAAAAGCATGGGTATTCAGTTGTCTATGAGCAGAAAAGCTACCCAAGAACCGGGAGCAAATATTTTATGGAAAAGCGACTAGGATAGCGTTGTATATTTATCCGATGCCTAACAGTTCTAAGACTCCCGCTTCTAAAGCGGGAGTAGAGAACTGTAGAGGCCCTGGATCCGCTCTACTAAGCTTCAGATGGAGTTGAAACTCCACCTGAAGCCAAGGATCGCTTCATGCGACAAATGAATATATATCCGCAAATGGAAATCAAAACGCCTTCAAAGCATGCTTAAATCAGATGAAGAAAGGAATCTACGCAAGCGATGTGAAATTCAGCATTATGAGGAGGCTCTATTTTGAAGAAGGTTAAACGTTTGAAACGCGGGTCAAATATAGCCATTATATCGCCTTCAAGTGGCTTACCGGATTTGTTCCCGGATATTTTTAAGCTGGGCATAAAAAACCTGACTGAGGTCCTTGGGTTCAAATTGATAGAATACCCCACCGCAAGAATGTCCCGAGAAGAGCTCTATAGAAATCCAAAATTGCGTGCCGATGATATTAACCATGCTTTTGAGGATGAGAATATTGATGGGATCATCTGTTCAATTGGCGGTTATGATTCGGTAAGGATTCTTGAATATTTAGATACGTCCAGTATCATGAACCATCCAAAGTTCATAATGGGATTTTCCGATGCAACAACTTTTCTGGCCTATCTTAACACCCTTGGTTTGGTCACGTTTTACGGTCCTTCAGTGATGGCGGGCTTCGCTCAATTGAAACATTTGCCATCAGAATTCACCCGCCATGTTGAAGATATGCTGATGAATCCTATTATCCCTTACCACTATGCACCCTATGACCGTTATACGGAGGGTTACAAAGATTGGTCCGATTTGAGTACCTTGGGCGAATGCACCGAATTCAAACCCAACACCGAAGGCTATCAATTCCTGTTAGGCAAAGATCCATGCGAAGGTCTCCTGTGGGGAGGGTGTATCGAGGTACTTGAATTTATCAAAGGAACAGATTACTGGCCTGAGATGAGTTTTTGGGATGACAGGATCTTATTTTTGGAAACATCTGAGGATAAGCCATCTCCGATGAATGTCGGATACATGCTGAGGAATTATGGCACTCAGGGGATTCTCGGTAAGATAAAGGGCTTGATAATTGCCCGACCGAAAGATTATTCCGAGGAAGAAAAATATGACCTCATAAAAATAATAACTGATATTTTAACAGTCGAATTCAACGTTGAGAATCTTCCAGTTGTACTGAATGTGGATTTTGGTCATACGGACCCTAAGGTGATACTTCCCTTGGGTTGTAGAATCAGAATGATTCCACGCATGAAGGAAATCATTTTGCTGGAAAGTCCGTTTCTGAATGAATGATCCTTCTCACTGCTGACTTACGAAGAGAAGATGTCCCTGTCATAATTACCGGGGCATCTTCTCTTTCAGGTTAATCCTCAAACCGCAAACTCTTGCACAGCAATGTCCGCCCAATAACGGTATTTTTGAATATCCGGGTCGCCGATGACAATTCATTTTCCGGCATCTCCAATGAAGGGCTGAAATGTGTCAGCCAAAGTTCTCTCACTTCCCCGCTCTTTGCCAGTTCAGCCGCTTCAGAAAACAGCATGTGCTTACGTTCTATGGCTTTGCCGATCAGCAAATCATCGCCGTACATGCCTTCGCAAACAAGGAGATCAGCATTCCGGACAAAGTCACTCAGACCGTCAACAGGGCGAGTGTCCACACAGTAGCAAACCTTTATGCCCCTCCGTTCATTTCCAAGAAACTGTGCCGGAATAAACTGCTGGTCTTCTATGCATACTGTTTCGCCGTGCTGTAGTTTGTTCCAAAACGACTCCGGAATGCCCATCTGCCTGGCTTTCAAAAAATCAAACCGGCCTGCACGCTTAAGTTCCAGACTGTAACCAATGCACGGCAGCCAATGATCCAATGGGATGCTGTGAATCTCTATATCGCCAAATTGGATTGACCCACGACTATCCGTTGGAAATTCAATCAAATGGATGTCGAAAGGCAACTCTGATACGATGACCATCAACCCGCGAACCACGGCTTCCAGCCCTTGGGGCCCGAAAAGCGTCACAGGCTCCGTTCGGCCGCAGTTTCCCAATGTGAGCAGCAGGCCAGGCAACCCAGCAATATGATCGGCATGCCAGTGTGTGATGCAGATTGCATCGAGGGCCTTAAAACCCCATTTCAGCTGCCGTAAAGGGATCTGAGTTCCTTCACCGCAGTCGATCAGAATCATCTTCCCGTTATGACGGTACACCATCGATGTCAGCCACCGGTGTGGAAGAGGCATCATACCGCCGCAGCCCAATAAGCATACGTCTACCATATAAGTCTCCTATGACACCGAAATATCCCATAAACGCTTCGCTATTGAACCGTAGTGGGGATATCCGGTGTTGCGGGTTGGTCTGCGGGGCTTATTATTTCATTCAACTGGTCCATAACAGTCTTCAATTCCTCAATAATTTTTGCAGAGGACTCTATCAGCCCTTTCGCCTTATCAACCAAGGCTTTTCCTTCACTGGATTCTGCAGGAGCTGAATCCACTGGGACAGCAGTAATATCGGCTCCGAAAATTCTATCCAGTGCCAACTGCAGAGTTTCTTCCATCACTACCTGATTCCCATAGGATACCACTACCCGCTTCATCTCCGGCAAGCTCCGTTCTCCCGAAGACTGCAGATAGATCGGTTCCACATATAGCAGGGAATCCTTGATAGGGATTGTCATCAGATTTCCACGAAGCACAGATGAACCTTTCTGATCCCAGAATGTCAGCTGTTGAGAAATGGCAGTATCCTGATCAATCCTCGATTCCAGTATCTGAGGCCCTTGAATAAGCTTTGCCTTTGAAAAACGATACAAAAACAGCTTGCCGTAGTTCTCCCCGTCGCTACGGGCCATTAACAAGGCGTTCATGTTGGACTTCTCGTTGGGAGTAAAAGGAATATTCAGGATGAACTCTACTTCGCTCTCATCTGGAAGTCTGTACATTACATAGTTAGCTTCAACGGTAACGGCATCCTGCATGTACTTCTCCTGAGCGATATCCCAGATATCCTCACCATTATAGAAAACATCAGGATTTGTTACGTGGTATTTCTCATAAATGCTGGCTTGGATATCCAGCAAATCTTTCGGATAACGGATGTGCCGTGCAATTCCTGCAGACATGGCCTCCGAAGGTTTGAACAGTCCAGGAAATATTTTCTGGTAAGTTAAAACAACGGGATCCATCTTGTCGTAAATATAGAAATTTGTCTCTCCTGAATACGCATCAATCACCACTTTCACAGAGTTTCGAATGTAATTCACACCATTCTCTGCAGGTTGGGAATAAGGGTATCGCTTGCTGATTGTATAAGCATCAAGAATCCAGTAAAGCTTACCGTCCTCCTGATTGATGATGATATAAGGATTTTGCTCGTAGTTCAACCAGGGCATCAAAGTCTGAGCCCTTTTCACGATATTCCTGTTCAGGATAATCCGGCTCTCCGCATCAAGTGCATTGGAAATCAGCGGATTAATTGTTCTTTCGCGGACTGAGAACAGTACTTTGTTCGCGAAATTCAGAGTAATACCTGCAGGTCCTTCATAATTTACATAGACATTATCGGCGCCCTTCGGATAGTCAAATTCCTTTTCCTTAGCGTTTACAATAATGAAGTTGTTTGTCAGTTCTCCAAAATATATTTCCGGCCTTGTTATTTTCAAGTCCTCGGATAACGATACCGGGGGTATGTCCTTTACCATCAGTGAAGGTTGCCCTTCAACGGTCACTTCATTCACAGGTGCAAGCGCTACTCCGTATCCATGGGTAAACTGCAGGCGCGTATTAACCCAGGTCTTTTGCTCCAGTTTATCCTGGTTCATCTCACGTGCAGCTATGAACACCTGCCGGTATTCGCCATTGATCATATACCTGTCAACATCCACATCATTGAACTCATAGTAAAGACGGATGCCTTGAAGCTGGTTCACCGTCATTAGCAAGGGACGAAAGTCATTGATACGGATGTTGTTGATAATGTCCGCATTGTCTTTCAGATCCTCTCTGGTCAGTGTTCCCTCGGCAGGAAACTCCAGAGTCTCAATGTCATTGAAATTGAAAGCATCCTGGGTACTCTGAATATTCATAGTAATGAAGGGCCGTTCCGCAGCCCTCTCGTTCGGGTTGACGATGAACGATTGTACCACCGCTTCTGTAAGAGATATCCCAACCGCCGCAACCAGTAAAACAGCCGGTCCAATGATCATGAACCGCCATTTACGCTGAAGTGCCCCAAATAAAAACAGCCCTGCGCCAAGCAGCGCAATAACCGCCAGAATCCAGTAACCAGGCAGGCTGATATGAACATCTGTGTAACTGGCCCCAAAGGCTGCTCCTCTCGGTGAATATACCAGGGAGTATACACTGATTACGTTGTTAACAGCAATCAGAACGAGAGCTAATGAACCTAGAATTCCAATCTTTACAATCGAATTAGCAAAAATATTCCTATTCAGTATTGATCGGATATCGTTGCGAAACCTGAATTCATTGATATCAAAAACATCATCCGCCCCTGTTTTGGGAGGAATGTTACTCAACAATACCATCAGTAGGACAGTCAGCCCCACAAGCACGAAGAGTAATAGCAGCCCCATCCCCAAAAATTCCCGCATTAAGGGAAGTACAAAGAAATAAAATGAGATATCCATTCCGAAAAGGGGATCCGCTTTCCCGAAGGGAGTCCGATTCACGAAGCTGAGCCAATCAAACCACAGGCTGGTGGTGAATATATAGCTGTATATCAGCCCCAGCACCGCCGCACCCAGATTCAAAGCTCCAGTGATCCTCTGGTGGGAGGCTTTATCCAATATCACCATTGACACTTTCTCAAATCGCTTGCGGAGGGCTTTCAGGTAGATGAAGAATATTACGGTACTCAGCAAAAATACCGGAACACCAATTTTGAGATACGTCAGAAGCTTTACGAGGAAGGCAGCTATATATCCCATTTCACCAAACCACAGATAATCCGTAAAAAAACGGACCATCTTGCTCATTGTTCCTATGAAAATCAGGATTAAAAATGCAATCCACGGCAACAAGTTTTTCTTATTCATGGCAGACCTCCTGCTCGGAGCAAGATAATCAAGCGACTAGTTCTGCAGACTGTTTCTATATGTAAATGATACCCACACAGGTGCTTTATTACGCAACTTTACCGTAATCTTGTGAGAGTCTATCCCTTTCATAAGGAACAAAAAATAGGCTGTCTCTAAACATGAAACAATGTTTAGAGACAGCCTATTCGACTATTGTGGTGCCCAAGGGCGGAATCGAACCACCGACACGTGGATTTTCAGTCCACTGCT
>CAZEHS010000126.1:0-7023 GCA_964511875.1 uncultured Peptostreptococcaceae bacterium | reverse complement strand
TTTTTCTGTAGCAGGTGACCCATGAAAGTAATCCGAACATTAACAGAATTGAAAGAACATCTGGAGCCCATGCCCAGCGGCGTGGCCATCGGAACCTTCGACGGCCTGCACATCGGGCATCAGCAGGTGATTAAAGCCCTGCTGGATACCTGTGCGAAAAAAAATCTCCGGAGTGTGGTCTATACCTTTGCAAATCACCCCCGGGAATTTACAGACGAAAAATCCCTCCCCAACAGGATACTGACGGTGGATGAGAAAATAGACCTGTTCGACGGTATGGGAATCGACCTTCTGGTAATGGTGGAATTCGACAGGGACCATATGGAGATCGAAGCTGAAACCTTCGTGACAGAAATCCTCATCGATGTCCTCTGCACGAAATACCTTGCTGCAGGCTACAATTTCCACTTCGGCCTGGGAGCTCAGGGAGAGACCGATATGCTGCTCCGAATGGGCGCTGAAAAAGACTTTGAAGTGACGGTAGTTCCCCCATTCGAGCTTGATGGATGCCCGGTCAGCAGCTCGCGGATCCGGGAGCTTTTGAAGCAAGGGGATATTGAGGCAGTCAACCGGCTGCTGGGCCGCCATCACACCGTTTCAGGACAGGTGGTCCATGGCAAGAAACGGGGAACCGTGATGGGCTTTCCCACAGCGAATCTGGCGGTCAGCCACAATATGACCTTGATCCGCCCCGGGGTCTACATAACGCGAACCTGGATCGGCAAGAATCACTATGAGAGTGTCAGCAACGTGGGCTACAACCCCACGTTCAGTCAAAGGGAATTCACGCTGGAAACCTTTATCCTCGATTACCACGCCGATCTTTACCACCATTACATCACCGTGGAATTCCTGCATCGGCTGCGGGATGAGATCCGGTTCGATTCCAAAGAGGCCCTGATGGCTAAGATTGCAGAGGATGTCAGCGATGCCCGGCAGTATTTTCGTCAGAGCCATAAGGATCCTGTTCCCAGAAAACCCCACCGTTGAAGTGAACCCTTGCTACAGGGAGCGGCTTAAGAAGCGGGGATCCTGGAACTGTCAGGATTCGGATGAAAAAGGTTTTACACGACCCGTCGTTTATGATACAATTTTACGGTAGAACCTTGGGCTGAGACTGATGCACACACCGGCGTCTCTCCCGGCCAAAGGCGATTTTACGAATCCAGGAGGTGTACAGATGATTTTAAAGGAAAAGAAAGAAGGCATTATCGGCGAGTACCAGCTGCATGAAGGGGATACAGGTTCTCCGGAGGTTCAGGTAGCGATTCTGACAGCCCGCATCAACGAGCTGAACGATCACTTGAAGCTTCATAAGAAGGACCATCATTCACGCAGAGGTTTGCTCAAAATGGTCGGCCAACGTCGCAGCATGCTCGTTTATCTCAAGAACGTTGACATCGAGCGATACCGAACACTGATCAGCAAATTGGGCTTGAGAAAGTAAACACAGGGCCGCTTGGTCCACTGCTCCAATCTGCAGATGGTCATTTTCCATGCTGTCTGCAAATGGAGTGGCGGGCCTAGCGGCTTCACTGTATCTCGTGTCAGGAAAACCAGTTCATCGGAAGGGACTCTTCCTACTTGTTGTGTTAAGGGCTTGATAGCAAGCCTTTAAGAGAGCGAGTAGGACTCCTCCGTGAACAACACAATCAGGAGGACTTAATGGAACACGATTTCAATGTATTTGAAACCACCATGGGAGGACGCCCTCTAAAAGTCGAAATTGGACGGATGGCTAACCTCGCTAACGGATCCGCATTTGTACATTATGGCGAAACCGTTGTACTTGCAACGGCGACAGCTTCAAAGAACCCCAGAGAAGGTATAGACTTCTTCCCCCTCAGTGTTGACTATGAGGAAAAAATGTATTCGATCGGGAAGATACCAGGGGGATTCATCAAAAGAGAGGGTCGACAATCAGAAAAAGCAGTCCTGACATCACGACTTATTGACAGGCCTGTTCGTCCTCTGTTTCCAAAAGGCTTCAAGAATGAGGTTCAGGTAATCGCAAGCGCTTATTCCGTTGATCGGGATTTTCCGCCTGATGTAACGGCGATGGTCGCTGCATCAATCGCATTATCCGTATCCGACATTCCGTTCGAAGGTCCCATTGCTGCCGTGATTGTCGGCTACATTGATGGAGAGTATATCATCAACCCTACCGTCGCTCAGACCGAATTGAGTCAGATGCATCTGATTGTTGCCGGAACAAAGGATGCCATCATGATGGTTGAAGCCGGTGCCAACATTCTGTCAGAAAAAGTGATCCTTGAAGCAATCTTCTTCGGTCACGACGAAATCAAGCGCATCGTTGCGTTCATTGATGAAATCGTTTCAGCAGTCGGCAAGCCAAAGATGAAAGTTATTGCTCCTGACGTTGATCCGGCGATTGAAGTATTAGTTGAAAAATACCGCAGTCCTTTGGATCAAGCGGTTAGAATCGCTGATAAGACAGACCGCAACAACGCACTTGATGATCTTAAGAAACAGCTGATGGCTGAAGCTGCTGAGGATTTCTCAGATAAATCAAGCCTGATTTCCGGAATGTTCAAAGCACTGGAAAAAGAAACGGTCCGCAAGATGATCACCCATGAAAAAGTTCGTCCTGATGGCCGAAAGCACGAAGAAATTCGTCCTGTTTCCTGTGAAGTCGGAATTCTGCCAAGAACTCATGGATCCGGGCATTTCAAGAGAGGACTCACTCAGGTCGTTACCATCACGACTCTGGGTGCACTCAGCGAATCACAGCGTATTGACGGTCTTGGCGTTGAAGATACAAAGAGATATATGCACCATTATAATTTCCCTCCATTTTCAGTTGGTGAGACAGGATTCATGCGTGGACCGAACCGACGTTCAATCGGGCATGGTGCCTTAGGCGAACGTGCACTCGTTCCTGTCCTTCCCTCAGAAGCTGATTTCCCCTATGCTATCCGACTGGTTTCAGAGGTTGTAACGTGTAATGGATCCAGCTCGCAAGCCAGCATCTGCGGAAGCACCCTGTCCCTATTGGACGCAGGCGTGCCACTGAAGGACAGCGTTGCAGGAATTGCAATGGGCCTGATCCAGGAAGATAACCAGATTTCAATCCTCAGCGATATCCAGGGTATGGAAGATGCGCTGGGCGATATGGACCTGAAGGTTGCCGGAACGAAGGATGGTATCACAGCCATTCAGATGGATATAAAAATCCACGGTCTTGACAGACAGATCATGGAAGATGCGATGAACCAGGCATTAGCCGGCCGACTTCACATCCTTGGAAAAATGAATGAGACAATTTCTGAATATCGTAAGGAAATGTCTCCTTATGCTCCCAGGGTCTTCTACTTCAAGGTTCACCCTGATAAGATCCGCGAGGTCATCGGGCCAGGCGGGAAAGTCATCAACAGGATCATTGCTGAAACCGGCGTGAAAATTGACATTGATGATTCAGGAACAGTCCTGATCACAGCTCCTGATGGCATTTCCGGGGAAACGGCTCTCAAGCGTATCCAGGATATTGTCAAGGAACTGCAGGTAGGGGATATTTATGATGGTAAGGTCACACGCATCATGAAGTTCGGCGCCTTCGTTGAAGTTCTGCCTGGCAAAGAAGGGCTTGTTCATATCTCCCATCTGGCCAAAGAGCGTTTGGCAAAGGTCGAGGACAAATTCAACGTCGGTGATCCGATCCGCGTTAAAGTCATCGAGATCGATGCCCAGGGCCGCGTGAACCTTTCTCATAAAGTCTTGCTCGAAGAAGGGGAAAATAAATAATTACTTTACAAAGAAATTAACCACCGAATTCACCGAACACGCCGAAAGGTATAGCTGAGTGTATTTCAGCGATTATTCCCCGTTTTTTTCGGTGAATTCTGTGGTTCCTATTTTTATCATTTCACATCCAGAGCCCTGCCGAAAGGCAGGGCTTGTATTCATATCCTATCCATTTGAAAAGAGGTCCTGAATGTATCAGCGGCATGAATTATCCAATGGAATCCGTGTTGTCACCTATCCTATGAAAGGGATGAGATCCCTTTCTCTAGGGCTTTGGATCAATGCCGGGTCAGCCTACGAGGCACACGCCTGCAGCGGAGTTTCTCACTTTGTCGAGCATATGCTTTTCAAGGGTACTGAAACACGCACTGCGAAAGACCTTGCAGACGTTGTCGATGGTATCGGCGGTCAGATCAATGCATTCACAAGCAAGGAGTGCACCAGCTACTATATCAAAGTGCTGGATACGCACCTGGATATAGCAGTTGAACTGTTGGGGGACATGCTTCTCAGATCGGTTCACGATCCGATTGAAATTGAAAAAGAGAAAAATGTCATTCTGGATGAAATTGCGTCCTATGAGGATTCTCCTGAGGATGTTGTATACGATTTGCTGGCTGAGGTTATTTACGAAAAGCATCCACTGGGATTTCCTATTCTGGGAACCGAAAAATCAGTCAGGGAGCTTACCCGTGAAACGATCCGGAATCTGCTTGATGAGCGTTATACAGCTGAAAACATTGTGATATCGGTTGCTGGCAGCTTCAAGGAACCCGAGCTGCTGAAACATCTGGAAACTCAGTTCGGATCAGTAAGGAAAAGCGCTGTACCGGTAATTGATCCACCTGTTCCAGCTTTCACATGTTCATGGGCAGTGAAAGAAAAGGATATTGAACAGGTCCATTTATGTGTTGGATTCAATGGGGTGAAATACAGTGATGATGATCTTTACCCTTTGATGGTGCTGAACAATATCCTCGGAGGCGGCACCAGCTCCAGATTGTTTCAAAGCATACGAGAGGATAAGGGTCTGGCATACTCGGTCTACTCCCACCCCAGCCTCTATAAGGATAATGGCCTGATGACCATATATGCGAGTTTCGTGCCGGAAAACCTGGAACCGGTGATTGCATCCCTTTGCCAGGAATTAAAAAACATCCGGCGCCATGAAATATCAGAAGAAGAAGTCAACCGAGCCAAGGAACAGTTGAAGGGCAATTACATCCTGGGTCTTGAAAGCACAGGGAGCTTCATGTCCATGATGGGCAAGGGTGAATTGATGGCAGGATTGATTGAAACCATAGACGAAGTCATAGAAAAGGTCGACCGTGTAATGGCCGCAGATGTGTTCCGAATGACAGATCAGGTTTTTACTCCTGATTGCTATGCGGTCGCTCTCACTGGCCGGATTACCGATAAAGAGGGTTTGTGGACGTTTGACCAGTTGAAGTCAATCTAAGTGAAAAGGAGTAAAGTCATGTTAAACATACGAATTGTAAATAAGTCAGGGATGCCGCTCCCTAAATATGAAACAACAGGCTCAGCAGGAATGGATCTGAGAGCCAATCTGAAGACTGAAATTACTCTGAAGCCGCTGGAAAGGGCACTTATCCCTACCGGCCTTTTCATTGAACTGCCCCATGGGTATGAAGCGCAGGTAAGGCCGCGGAGTGGAATGTCCATCAAGCATGGAATCACAATGATCAACTGCGTGGGTACTATTGACAGCGATTATCGCGGAGAAATCAAGGTTCCGGTGGTAAACCTCAGTAATGAATCCTACACATTGAAGCACGGGGAACGAGTTGCTCAGATGGTCCTCGCAAAATATGAGACTGCTGTTCTGGAATCGGTGGATGTTATCAATGAAACGGATCGTGGAGTCGGCGGGTTCGGTTCCACAGGGAAATAGGAGGACAAGCCTTTGCGCATTTCTGTATTGAAATATGGTGGAACCTCTGTTGCCAGTGAACTGGGACGCAACCGTATCGTCGAACAGGTTCAGAAGGCCCGAGAGGAGGGGTTCTCACCGGTTGTGGTTGTTTCTGCCATCGGCCGGAAAGGGGATCCCTATGCTACCGATACGCTCATCAATCTTCTGCCGAACCCTGAACTGGATCATAATAGCCGTGAAATGGATCTGCTGATGAGTTGTGGGGAAATCATTTCTGCCGTGATCCTGACCAACCTCTTAAAAAGTTTCGGAGTCGATGCGACAGCGTTCACTGGTTTTCAGGCAGGAATTCAAACGGATGGGGTTTTCGGAGATGCCAGAATACTGTCAGTCAATACCGAGGAAATACAAAATGCGCTTAAAGCGGGTAAGGTTGTCGTAGTGACAGGTTTTCAAGGAATTGATAACGCTGGAAACATCACAACCCTCGGACGTGGCGGCAGTGACACAACCGCAGCGGTCCTTGGAGTTGCCCTGGACGCTGAGAAGATTGAGATTTATACGGATGTGGAAGGCGTCATGACTGCAGACCCAAGGGTTGTGAAGGATGCGCGAATCATCGAGCAGATCAGTTATGAAGAGGTATATCAGATGGCCCGGGATGGCGCAAAGGTTGTGGACCACAAGGCTGTTGCAATCGCAAGAGAAGGTAATAAGCCGCTGATTGTCCGCAGCACATTCTCCGATGCGCCAGGGACCGAAATAAATCTGAAGACCAGGATTCTGGACGACCCAGGCGACCCGGCAAGGGTTTTAACCGCGGTCACACTTAAGCAACCCTTTGTCCAGATGACGGTAACAATTTCTGCCAAGGATCATCGGAATGAACTGATGCTCAACCGCTTGGAACAGGATAAGATCAGCATCGACATGATCAACTTCTTTGATAACAGGAAGGTCTTTATAATTGAGAACAGCGATCTGAATAAGATCCGAAAGATTTTGAATGAACTCGAGCTGGAGTATCATGCCTTGTCCGGATGCTGTAAGGTTACTGCTATCGGCCATCGGATGCACGGTGTCCCCGGGGTGATGAAACGCATAGTCTTCGCACTTTCAAAAGAGAACATCGAAATTCTTCAATCTTCGGATTCCAATACAACCATCTCCTGCCTGATTCGGTCAGAATTCGCAGGACGTGCACTCCAGATCCTGCATAATGAGTTCAGACTAGGTGAATAGAATCGGAAGACATCGCAAATTCAAAAACAGCAGAGATACATCTGCTGTTTTTTGTCTGTCGGTTTTGTGCATGCAATCATACATTGATGGGGTCTTGTGACTATGGTATACTACTTAATAATAGT
>CAZEHS010000125.1:0-7251 GCA_964511875.1 uncultured Peptostreptococcaceae bacterium | reverse complement strand
ATCCCCATGACAACAAGGACCATCAGTGCGGTATAAACCATTGTCCATCCCCCCCTTCTATACTGCGATCATTCCTGAGAAACCCAGGAACGAAAGGGCCAGCATACCGGCCAATATGAACGCGATACCCAAACCCTCAAGGGGCTTTGGCACATCTGCATACTGAAGCTTTTCACGAAGGCTGGCCATCAGGATCATAGCCAGTGCAAAGCCCACACCGGATCCAAAAGCATTCACTATGCTCTTTACAAATGGAAACCCCGAGTCGGCATTCAGGAGGGGCACCCCGAGAACGACACAGTTGGTGGCGATCAACAGCAGGTAAATACCCCACATGTTGTACAGGGCAGGGGCCTGTTTCTTGATGATCATTTCAAGGAGCTGAACGAAGCTGGCGATAAGCAGTACGAAAACCAGTGTGGTCAAAAACGTAAGATGGAAAGGGACCAGCACGAAGGTGTAAACCGTCCATGCCAAGGCAGAGCTCAAGGTCATGACGGAGGTGACTGCCATGCCCATGCCAACAGAGGCGCTAAGATTGTTCGAGACTCCGAAGAAGATGCACAGACCCAGGAACCGGGTGAGCACGAAATTATTCACCACAACGGCGCTGACGAATAAAAGAAGATAGTCCTTCATACGGCTTCGCTCCTTTCCAGCTCTGCTGCTCTTTTCTCAAAATGCCCGGTGGCCATCTTGAAGCCACCCACCATATAACCGATCAGGATGAAGGCTCCGGGTGGGAGGATCATGATCAGAGCCGGATTATACCATTGACCGAGGATTTGGAATCCGAAGATGCTGCCGGCCCCCAGGAACTCCCTGATGATGCCCACTGCGAGCATCGCCAGCGTGAATCCACTTCCCATCCCCAACCCGTCAAGAAACGACGGAATGACGCCGTTCTTTGAAGCGAAAACCTCCGCGCGGGCCAGTATGATGGCGAACACAACCACAAGGGCCAGATAGATCCCCAGTGACTTATAAAGGAGAGGGGCAAATGCCTGAAGCAGCAGCTGCACCAGAGTGACTATGGTGGCGATGGAAGTGATGTACACAGGAACCCGGACCTTTGGGTTCACCCATTTTCGTGATATGGAAACCACGGTGTTGTTCATCGTGATGACAACCATCACGGAAAGTCCCATTGTCAGGGCATTCATGGCGGTTGTGGTGACAGCCAGGGCGGGACAAAGACTAAGGGCCAGTACAAAGATTGGATTTTCTGAAAATAGGCCTTTCTTATAAACGTTCCAGAGCTGTTTCATTTATTTTCCTCCAAGTACGCTATGACTTCCTCATCCGCTTCACGGACGCCCTTAAGGACAGCTTTAGAGCTGATAGTCGCACCGGTAAGCGCCTGCACGTCCTCCGTCTGGGTCGGATCCTTCGTCACCTTCAGATGATCCGGCGTCTTGCCCCGAACCCGTGATTTGAAGGGCTCCTTATTGGCCAGATCCCCCAGGCCGGGAGTCTCGTTGTGTTTAAGAATGTCGAAATCCAGCTCTTTACCTTCAGGTGAAACGGCCACCAGCATCAGGATCTCACCGCCGAAGCCCTTGCTTTCTCCAGGAACAACGTAGGCTATGGTAGTATCCCCTTTCCGGGCTACAAACCACTGGGGCTTATCCGGCACAGGGACAAAGGTGTCAGCCTCCTTCACTAATGCCTGCATCGCCTGGATTTTAAGCATTTCGGCCTTCTCAGCGGCTATAGGGGCAGTGAAGTAATAAGTGATGGCGATTATGACGCCGGATATCATACATGCGGCGAAGAGATTCATGGCGATTTCAAGAATGCTGTATTGCTTTGTAGAATGACCCGACATCAGCGTACACCTCCCGTACCGAACCGAACCGGCGCTACCAGCCTGTCTATCAGCGGGGTCAGGCTGTTCATCAGCAGGATTGAATAGCAGACCCCTTCAGGATAACCTCCGGTCAAACGGATCAATGTGGTGATCAGGCCGCAGCCGATGGCGAATATGATCTGCCCCCTTCTGGTGATGGGGATCGTGACCATATCCGTTGCCATGAAGAACGCGCCGATCATAAGGCCGCCGGCCATCATGTGGAAAACAGGATCCCCGGTGAAGAACCCGGCAGGCCCGAATATCCAGGTGCATAGTCCCACGGTGCCGATCATGAACACAGGACCCTCCCAGTTAACAATCCCCTTGTATATTAGAAATATGCCCCCGATGAGCAGAAGGATGGTGGAGGTTTCCCCGATGCTGCCGTTCCTGAATCCCAGGAAGAGGGCCTTGTACATGGCCGGCGAAGAACCGAAGGTGTCTATCAGCTGGGCGTATCCCTGCTGCTTCAGTATGTTCAGCGGCGTTGCGGAGCTCACCATATCCGGCACCGCTGTCTGCATATGGGTCCAGGTAGTCATGGCGACGGGCCAGGAAACCATCAGGGCGGCTCGGCCGATATGGGCAGGATTGAAGATGTTGTAGCCCAGCCCTCCCATGGAGTGTTTGGCAACGATGATTGCAAAAGCGGAACCCAGGGCGGTCATATACCAGGGAAGGGTCGGTGGCAGGCAAAGTGCCATTAAGAGTCCTGTAAGAAAGGCGCTTCCATCGGAAAGAAACACGTCTTTTTTTCTGAATTTCATCACTGCATATTCCGATACAGCCGCAGTGACGACAGATACCAGGATGGTCATCAACGCCGACAGTCCAAAATGATATACGGCAAAGGCCGCAGCTGGAGCTAGGGCTGCCGACACGGTCCACATGATCTGACTGACGGATTCTTCGGATCGAAGGTGAGGCGACGGCGATACAGTGAACTTAAGGGTGCTGTAATTCGAATCAACGCTCACGGAGGAACCTCCTATTTCTTCTCTGCAGTCTTGGCAGAGGCTATTTTTGATGTGCGTACGTGCTGCACGATGTCCCGTTTGGAAGGGCAGATATATACGCAGCAGCCGCATTCTGCACAGTCAAGCAGGTGATAATCTTCTTTGGCTTCCATGAAAAGTCCGTTTTCGCTGAGTGTCGCGAACATGGCAGGCGTCAGTCCATGAGGGCAGACCGTTACACATCGGCCGCACCGGATGCAGGGCCGGGATGCGCCGTCATGTACTTCCTTCTTATTCAGTGCCAAAATCCCTGAAACGCCTTTGATGACAGTTACATCCAAAATGGACTGGGCATAACCCATCATCGGCCCGCCCATGATGATTTTCGCTGGAGCAACTTTGAATCCACCGCAAAAATCAATGATATCCTTGAAAGATGTGCCCAACCGAATCAGGAGATTCTTCGGTTCTCTGATTGCTGAGCCGCTGATGGTGGTCACCCGCTGAATCAGTGGAATGCCATGCTCTACAGCATCTGCAATGGCCACGACCGTTGCGACATTATCCACCACCACGCCGACATCCATGGGCAGCCTTCCAGGGGGAACCTCCCGACCGGTGATTATCTTGATCATCATTTTTTCAGAACCCTGAGGATACTTGGCCGGCAGGGCCATGACCTGGATTTTTGTCCCTTCACAGGCCTTCTTCATGGCCTGGATCGCATCCGGCTTGTTATCCTCAATGCCGATGACCGCTTTTTCCCCTCGGATGAGTTTCAATGCAATCTGAACTCCCGTCACGATTCGTGAGCTTTGCTCCAGCATGACCCGATGATCAGCAGTCAGGTAAGGTTCACATTCTGCGCCGTTTAGGATGAACAATTCGATTTTTTTATTCGGAGGAACGGCCAACTTGACATGGGTTGGAAAGGTTGCGCCTCCCATACCGACAACGCCCGCTTCGTGGATGATTTTCAAAATTTCATCTGAGGACATACTGCGCCAGTCCCGCTCCATCGGCAAGCCTTCAACCCATGTATCAAGGCCATCACTTTTGATGCAGATAGACAGACATTGTCCGAATACCGGATGGGGGTAGTCCCCCACATCCGTCACCATTCCTGAAAGAGTCGCATGAACGGGACTTGAAACCATCCCCTCACTGACGGCAATTACCTGGCCGGTTTTAACAACATCCCCCTTTGCCACCAGAGGTGTGCAAGGTGCTCCGATGTGCTGCCTGACGGGAATCACTACTGATTCGGGAAGCGGCATTGTTTCTATGAATTTTCGCTCAGTAAAACGTTTACTGTCGTCGGGATGAATACCACCTTTAAAACTTTTTCGCATTAAAACCACCTCAATCCTTTGATATCAGCCTGGCATACTTAAACGCGACAAATCAATTACAGCTCAAGAGAGGATCTCTACCGTTTCAGGCAGGGTCTGTGTATCGTTTGAAATTTTTTGATCCCAGTGTTTTATAAGAATCAAGGAGCCGATCAGACCCAACATCACAGCACCGATTTCACAGGGAATCGGCGCCAATCTGGTTTTTTGGGAAAGAAGCCATCCTCCGGCGTATCCCGCTGCAGCAGCCGCCAGCGGCAAGATGTATACGATGAATGCAGCACCCAGCATGGAGCCCTGCTTCATTTTAAAAGCCACTCGTTGCCCGGGTAAGGCATGCAACGTATTCCTCACCGAAACTAGTGTTGAATCATCCCCTGGACATGCACCGCAATTTTTACAGTCCCCATGCCTCATGACCCTGATTTTGGCTTTACCGCTTTCTGCCTCGATGACTACTCCTTCTTCAGTCGAAACCAATTCACACCATCTCCTCACTTTTTCCATGTGTTCACGTGAAAAGTTATTTACCGCTTTATTATAATGCTAATTTTCACAAGCATTTAAGTTTGTGATATAAGTATCAAGCCAATTATATGCTAATTATATTATTGTATAACACGTTATTGCTTTATATATTTTCGTTATGGAAAGAGGTTGTATTTCTGTATTAAGTATTTTGTATACATTGCCATTTTGAAATACAGATTTTGTTTTGCTAAAAAAACATTATGCTTCACTGTCTATTAGACTGGAAATCGTTTGCAAGTTCAATAACTGGGCTTAATAAATCTCTTTTTTTGACTATTTTACCTAATAACAATACAAGTGTTCTTTTCGTAATAAATCAGCATTATTTTTTTCACAAAAACAAGGGTACAACACCTGCAAACACCAAGCTGTAAATAATTGGACCCCTCAAATGCAAGAAGCGGCCCCTTAACAGGAGCATATTGCCTGTCAAGGGACCGCCTCTTTAACCGTGAGTTGCCGAACTAAACACCCAAATACGATTTGGAAATCATTTCTGCTGTTTTTCCTTCAAAGCCTTCAGCACCTTCTCCGCTGTCAGCGGAAGTGAGTACAGGCGGATTCCAAGGGCATCGTACAGTGCATTGGCTATTGCAGGTGCTGTGGGTACCATAGCAGATTCACCTACACCGCGGGCACCGAAAGGTCCGAACTCCTCAGGATTCTCAACGAATTTCACAATCATTTCAGGCATATCGTCGGTTGTGGGGATCTTGTAGTCCACAAAGCTCGGATTCAGAACCTTGCCGTCCTTCAGCATCAATTCTTCCCAGAGAGCGGTTCCCATTCCCTGTACAATCGCCCCTTCCAGTTGCCCTTCCAGGAGCTGCGGATTAATAACTTGACCGACATCGAACACGCTGGAAACCTTTTTTACAACGATATGACCCGTTTCCGTATCTACTTCGATATCGACACCCTGGCACCCATAGGTCCAGAAAGCTACCGGATGATCACCAAGTCCAGTATCCTTATCCGCATTTCGAACGTTTTGCGGGACAAAGGATCCCCGGCCGATTATAGGGCCATGGATGGCGGAACCGTCCGGCATACTGAGTCCTAAAGCCAGTTCCGCCAAAGCCACCTTCTTATCTGGATGTATTCTTGAAACCACATACCCATCACGGAGTTCCAGATCACGTTTGAAAACTCCCAGTTTCAGCTGGGCAAGTTCCAACAGCTGTGTCTTGGCATCCTCACAAGCCTCCACCACTGCACGGCCGGCAGAATAGGTAATCCTGCTGGCAACAGTCTGCCACTCGTACGGAGTATGATCCGTATCACCTGTCTTTACAGTAATACGGTCCGGCGATATGGACATCATTTCAGCAGCTATCTGTGTCATCACGGTATCGGATCCCTGACCGATATCCTGGGCACTGACCAACAGATGAGCGGTGCCATCCTCGTTGAGTTTTATTATAGCAGAAGATGCTGCATTATTGGGCATGGATGGCGCTTTCCACCCGCAGGCAATGGCTTTTCCCCGTGCCTTGTGAGGTGCGCTCGGAACTTCCTTGACACCCAGATTCACTTCCTTGGCCGCAATTTCCAAGCATTCCTGCAGGCCGCACACATCAACCACCTCACCGGTGGCCGTTATTCCGCCTGGCTTAAGGCCGTTGATCCGTCGGATTTCAAGCGGACTGATCCCCACTTTTTCAGCCAGGATATCGAGGTTCTGCTCGATACCGAAGTGTATTTCAGACATCCCGAAGCCTCTATACGGACCACCAACCGGATGATTGGTGTATACACAATATGAGTCAGTATGAACATGGTCGATATCATACGGACCCGTTGAGGCATAGCCAGCTGCCTTGACGATATTAACGCCGTACTCCGTATACGCTCCGCCATCCCATATGAAATTATTCTGAACTGCTGTGATTTTTCCATCCTTGCGTATGCCAGTCTTGATTTTGCAGTGCAGCGCCTGACGAACAAAGGCGTTCACAAACTCATCCTCTCTTGAATAGGTGAGCTTGACCGGTCGCCCGTTGGACCTCATGGCCAGCGGTACGATGATGCCTTCCAGGGTCGTGCCTGCCTTGCTCCCAAAGCCTCCTCCAACAGCTGGAGAAATTACGCGAAGCTTGTTGAGAGGTATGTCAAAGGCACCGGCAAGTGCCGCTCTTACTGCGAACGGGGACTGACAGGCCGCCCATACGGTGAAATAGCCGTCAGCGTCCATTTGAGCGATTGCACAGTGATTCTCAATGGGGACATGCTGTACATGGGGAACATAAAATTCGTTTTCAATGATGAAATCCGCCTCTGCGAATCCTGTTTCAATATTGCCCTTTCGCAGCTTATAGTGGTTTGATATGTTGGTGCCTGCCTTTGGGAAAAAAACAGGAGCATAATGATAATCACCAAGATCAGGGTGTACCAAGGGCGCATCAGGCTTCATCCCTTCAACTGCGTTGGTGACCGCAGGCAGTTCCTCATAGACCACCTTGACCCGACGTGCAGCTTCCTCCGCAATCGCCTGGGTTTCTGCGGATATTGCCACCACTGCCTCACCACGATACCGTACCTTCCCGACTGCCAGAAAGTT
>CAZEHS010000124.1:0-7354 GCA_964511875.1 uncultured Peptostreptococcaceae bacterium | reverse complement strand
GCGAAATTAAAGAACAGAAAGTCTTTATGGGTGATTTTCCGCTCATGACCGACAAAGGTACTTTTATTATCAATGGCGCTGAACGTGTTATTGTCAGCCAGCTTGTCAGATCTCCCGGTCCTTATTACGATGCACAATTGGACAAAGTCGGGAATCGACTCTTTTCAACCACAGTAATTCCAAATCGTGGTGCATGGCTGGAGTATGAAACGGATTCCAATGATATCGTATCCGTAAGGATTGACCGTACCCGGAAGTTGCCGGTGACGGTGTTGGTCCGTGCCCTGGGGTATGGATCGGATATCGAAATCATCAACCTTTTCGGCGAAGATGAACGTCTCCTGAAGAGTCTTGACAAGGACAATTCGAAGACAATTGAAGAGGGACTGCTTGAGATTTATAAAAAGTTGCGTCCTGGCGAGCCGCCCACAGTGGATAGTGCCAGCAGCCTCCTTAATTCTCTGTTTTTTGATCAGAAACGGTATGATCTGGCAAAAGTCGGACGTTATAAGTTCAATAAGAAGCTTTGCCTGTCTAACCGAATTGAGGGCAGCGTAGCTGCAGAAAACATCATTCATCCTGAAACCGGTGAAATTTTGGCTGAAGAAGGCCAGAAGATCGATCGCGTGCTGGCCCGTGCCATTGACGATTCAGGAATTAAGGCGGTTCATGTCATCGGTTCTGATGAAAAGCCGGTGAAAGTCATCAGCAACCATTTCGTACGCCTGGAAGCGTTTGTTTCTCCTGCTGTAGCTGAACATTTCGCTCTGACGGACAAGCTTTACTACCCGGTTCTCAAAGAAATCGTGGATGCCGGCGGCAGTGATGATGCGTTGATTAAGACAATCAAAGAAAGAATGCGGGATTTGAGTCCACGGAATATCATCGTGGATGATGTGATCGCGTCAATCAGTTATATTCTGAACCTTGCTCATGGCATTGGTGAGATTGATGACATCGACCATCTGGGTAATCGTCGGATCCGTTCAGTTGGAGAACTCCTGCAGAATCAATTCCGTATCGGTCTTTCCAGGATGGAACGGGTTGTCAGAGAACGGATGACGATTCAGGACATGGATTCCATCACTCCTCAAGCGCTGATCAACATTAGGCCGGTAGCTGCCGCGATAAAAGAATTCTTCGGAAGCTCACAGCTTTCCCAGTTTATGGACCAGACGAATCCCTTGGCAGAGTTGACACACAAGCGTCGACTATCTGCCCTCGGACCAGGTGGTCTTTCCCGGGAACGTGCAGGCTTCGAGGTTCGGGACGTCCATCACTCCCATTACGGACGGATGTGCCCCATCGAGACCCCGGAGGGACCGAACATCGGACTCATCGGCTCACTGAGCACATACGCACGGATAAACGAATATGGCTTCATAGAATCTCCCTATCGATGGATTGATAAGAAAACCGGTCACGTTACGCGTAATGTCGAATTTCTGACTGCCGATCTTGAGGAAAAGGTCATCATCACAACGGCCAATGAGCCCTTGACAGAGGATGAACGATTCGTTAATTCCCGGATTGTGGGACGCCGACGAGCGGATATTGCGGAGTTTCCGTCCACAGAGATAGATTATATGGAAGTTTCTGCGCAGCAAATGGTTTCAGTAGCTACAGCAATGATTCCTTTCCTTGAGAATGACGATGCAAACAGAGCCCTGATGGGTTCGAACATGCAGCGGCAGGCAGTTCCTCTTGTTCGCGCTCAGGCGCCGATCATTGGAACCGGGATGGAGCACAAGGCTGCCAAGGATTCCGGTGCGGTCATCCTGGCGGAGAATCACGGTGTTGTCGAGTACGTTTCAGCTGATGAGATTGTCATCAAACGGGATGATTACGGCAAGGACCGCTATAAGCTGCTTAAATTCAAACGTTCTAATCAAGGGACATGCATCAATCAACGCCCGCTTGTTACCAAAGGTGAGCGTGTGAAACCAGAGGACATCATCGCTGACGGCCCTTCAACGGATCAGGGTGAAATTGCTCTGGGTACCAACCTGCTGGTCGCGTTCATGACCTGGGAAGGTTATAACTTCGAGGATGCCATTCTGCTCAGTGAGGAGCTGGTCATTGAAGACCGCCTCTCCTCAATCCATATTGAAGAATATGAATCGGAAGCCAGAGATACCAAACTGGGTCCTGAAGAAATAACCCGGGATATCCCCAACGTCGGAGACGACGCACTGAGGAACCTGGACGAGCGCGGCATCATCCGAATCGGTGCGGAAGTCAATTCCGGCGACATCCTGGTGGGCAAAGTGACACCGAAGGGCGAAACCGAGCTGACTGCAGAGGAACGTCTCCTGCGGGCGATTTTCGGTGAGAAAGCCCGGGAAGTCAGGGATACATCCCTGCGTGTTCCCCATGGTGAATCAGGGATAGTCGTGGATGTGAAAGTGTTTACCCGTGAGAACGGAGACGAACTTCCACCGGGTGTAAATGTCCTTGTACGTGCATATGTCGCTAAAAAGCGAAAAATAAGCGTCGGTGATAAAATGGCCGGGCGTCATGGTAACAAAGGGGTTATTTCCCGGATAATGGCGCTTGAAGAAATGCCGTTCCTGGATGATGGAACACCTGTACAGATTGTCCTGAACCCACTGGGCGTACCTTCCCGTATGAATATCGGACAGGTTCTGGAAGTGCATTTAGGGATAGCAGCCAAAAAATTCGGCTGGAAAGTAGCGACACCGGTATTTGACGGCGCAAAGGAACCTCATATAAGAGAGCTTCTTGTTGAGGCCGGGTACGCAGCCGATGGTAAACTCATGGTCCGTGACGGACGCAGCGGGGAACCTTTCGATCAGCGCGTTACGGTGGGTTACATGTACATGCTGAAACTGCATCACCTTGTTGATGATAAGATCCATGCTCGGAGCACAGGTCCTTACTCTCTGGTAACCCAACAGCCACTGGGCGGTAAAGCTCAGTTTGGTGGTCAGCGATTCGGGGAGATGGAGGTTTGGGCACTGGAGGCTTATGGTGCTGCACATACCCTGCAGGAGATCCTGACAGTTAAATCCGATGATGTCGTCGGCCGTGTCAAAGCCTACGAAGCCATCGTAAAGGGAGAGAACATTCCTGAGCCTGGCATTCCGGAATCTTTCAAAGTTCTGATCAAAGAACTCCAGGCGCTGGCGCTTGATGTGAAGGTCCTGAAGGATGACGAAGGTGAGATTGAAATCCGTGAAGAGCTCGATGATATCGGTGAAGTCGATTCGATCATGGATATCGACGGAGATTTAGGAATTGCTGTCCAGAACACTCAGACTGAAGAGCTGGAACGGGAGTTCGTGTTTGAAGAAGAAGAAGAGGAAGAGGTCTTCGAAGAAGATTTCGAATTGGAAGAGTAAAAGCCGGCATAACAGATTTCAGTGTGAAAGGAGAGCAACTCCTTGATTGAATTCAATAATTTTGATTCCATTCGGATTGGTCTGGCTTCGCCTGCCAAAATCCTGCAATGGTCCAAGGGTGAAGTGAAAAAGCCTGAGACCATCAACTATAGAACCTTAAAACCAGAGAAGGAAGGTCTTTTCTGCGAGAAGATTTTCGGACCGACCAAAGACTGGGAATGTCATTGCGGAAAGTACAAGCGTGTCCGTTATAAGGGCATCATTTGTGACCGCTGCGGCGTTGAAGTTACCAAGGCGAAAGTTCGACGGGAGCGCATGGGCCATATCAGCCTTGCAGCTCCGGTATCTCACATCTGGTATTTCAAGGGAATTCCTTCGAAAATGGGAATCCTGCTGGATATGAGCCCTCGCTCGCTTGAAAAAGTACTTTACTTCGCATCCTACATCGTAACGGATCCGGGCAAAACCTCCCTGGCATACAAGCAGCTTCTTTCTGAGAAAGAATATGCCGAACACCGGGATAAGTTCGGAAATCAGTTCAAAGCAGCCATGGGCGCTGAAGCGGTCAAGGAAATCCTGCGAAAAATCGATTTGGAACAGCTTTCAAGAGAATTACGGTCGAAGCTTAAAGAAAACACCGGACAGAAGAAAGTCCGCACAATCCGCCGCCTTGAAGTAGCGGAAGCATTCATCAAATCAGGTAACATGCCTGAATGGATGATTTTGGATGTTGTGCCGGTCATTCCGCCGGATCTGCGGCCAATGGTTCAGTTGGACGGCGGTCGCTTTGCCACCTCGGATCTCAACGATCTGTACCGTCGGGTTATAAACCGGAACAACCGTCTTTCAAGACTGTTGCAGCTGGGCGCCCCCGATATCATTGTACGGAATGAGAAACGGATGCTTCAGGAAGCTGTGGATGCTCTGATCGATAACGGCCGTCGCGGTCGCCCGGTCACCGGTCCAGGTAACCGTCCTTTGAAATCCCTTTCGGACATGCTCAAAGGAAAGCAGGGTCGTTTTCGTCAAAACCTTCTCGGTAAACGGGTTGACTATTCCGGTCGTTCGGTTATCGTGGTAGGTCCTGAACTGAAATTCTATCAGTGCAGTCTCCCTAAAAAGATGGCCTTGGAGCTGTTCAAGCCCTTCATCATGAAGCGGCTTGTGAAGGAAGGTCTGGTCCATAACATCAAGAGTGCCAAACGAATGGTTGAACGTGCGAAATCTGAGATATGGGATATCGTAGAGGATGTCATCAAGGATCATCCGGTACTCCTGAACCGTGCACCAACGCTTCACAGACTGGGTATTCAGGCCTTCGAGCCGGTGCTGGTGGATGGTAAAGCCATCAAACTTCACCCGCTGGTATGTACGGCGTATAATGCTGACTTTGACGGTGACCAAATGGCCGTCCACGTCCCATTGTCCGTTGAAGCTCAGGCAGAAGCCCGCTTCCTGATGCTTTCAGTCAACAACATCCTGGCACCAAAGGATGGGAAGCCCATTACCACACCAACACAGGACATGGTCCTGGGAAGTTATTACCTGACAATTGAAGAGTCCGATGTTCTTGGTGAAGGCAGCGTTTACTCAAACTTCAATGAGATGATGATGGCTTACCAGACCAAAGCAGTCAATCTGCACGCTCGTGTCAGGGTACGGGTTAAAAAGAACAAAAAAGATCCGGGCCGGTTGGTGGAAAGTACCGTAGGTCGATTCATCTTCAATGAAAACATTCCGCAGGACCTTGGCTTCGTAGATCGTACCAAGGATACCTACGGCTTGGAGATCGACTTCCTATGTACAAAAAAGAACCTTGAAAAAATCATAGACAAATGCTTCAATACTCATGGAAATACTGTGACTGCGCAGATTTTGGATATCATCAAAGAGATGGGTTTCCATTATTCGACTCAGGGCGCGGTAACGATCAGTGTATCCGACATGAAAATTCCGCCAGAAAAGGCCGGATTGATTGATGAAGCACATAAAGCTGTAGCGAAGTACGAAAAGGCGTTCCGCCGTGGTTTGATTTCTGACGAGGAACGGTACGAAAAGGTCATTCAGACATGGACTAAGACCACTGAGGATGTTACAGAGGCTCTGATGAGTCACCTGGGTGATTTGAACAACGTTAATATCATGGCGCACTCTGGTGCCCGTGGTTCGAAAAATCAGATTCGTCAGCTGGCTGGTATGCGGGGGCTTATGGCCAACGCACTGGGTAAGACTGTCGAAATCCCGATCACATCGAATTTCCGGGAAGGCCTTTCTGTTCTGGAGTATTTCATATCCACCACAGGTGCCCGTAAGGGTCTTGCAGATACCGCTCTTCGAACTGCCGATTCCGGTTACCTTACTCGACGTCTCGTAGACGTCAGCCAGGATGTAATCGTCCGCGAGCTGGACTGCGGAACCGATAAAGGGATTGAAGTCAAGGCTTTCAAAGACGGCAATGAAATCATCGAAGGCCTGAAAGACCGTATTAAAGGCCGATACCCTGCAGTGGATGTTCTGCATCCCGAAACAGGTGAGGTTGTCGCATCGACTCATGATCTCATAACTGACAAGATAGCAGATCGCGTTGTTGATGCAGGGATTGAAAAAGTGCTGATCCGTTCGGTACTGGGCTGCACCATGGATTATGGCGTTTGCGGAAAATGCTACGGCATCAACCTTGCGAATGGTAAATCGGTGAATGTGGGTGAAGCGGTCGGAATCATAGCTGCTCAGTCAATCGGTGAACCAGGAACACAGCTGACCATGCGTACTTTCCATACCGGGGGTGTTGCCGGTGCTGATATCACTCAGGGTCTTCCACGTGTAGAGGAACTTTTCGAGGCGCGGAAACCTAAGGGTCTTGCAGTCATCGCAGAAATCAGTGGTAAGATATCCTTTAAAGAATCCAAGAAGAAAAAGGAAGCTGTAATCACATCGGATACTGGGGAAACCTATAGTGCCCAGATCGTATTCGGCTCCCGACTGAAAGTATATGAAGGCGACTTCGTAGAAGCTGGAGACCTGATTACAGAGGGTTCCATCAATCCGCATGATATTCTCCGGATTGTCGGTGTCCGAGGCGTTCAGGACTACATCGTCAAAGAAGTCCAGCGCGTTTACCGTATGCAGGGTGTTGATATCAATGACAAGCACATTGAGATCATCATCAGGCAGATGCAGGGCAGAGTAAGAGTTGAAGAATCAGGCGATGCGGACTTCCTGCCTGGAAGCTTGGTCAGTTTCCGTGAATTCACACGTGAAAATGAACGGGTAGTAGCAGATGGGGGCAAACCTGCCACTGGTGAGCGGGCTCTTCTTGGAATTACAAAAGCGTCTCTGGCAACGGATTCCTTCCTGTCAGCCGCATCATTCCAGGAAACAACCCGTGTTCTTACTGACGCTGCTATTAAAGGAAAAGAAGACCGGTTGGTGGGCTTGAAAGAGAATGTCATCATCGGGAAGCTGATTCCTGCAGGTACCGGAATGCGTAAGTATAAGGAAATTGCAATTGAAGTCGGTGATGAAAACCTGTCAGGCGATTACCTGGATGAGGATATGCTCTAAAAGTCCAGTTGACAGGCTGTTTGTCAGGTGATAAAATCATTGAGTGTCTTGTAAAGATCGGTAAGGTATTGGAGGGGTTTTGATGAGCAGGTTGGAATTGAACGATTCGGACCGACTTAAGATTGGTATTAAACAATCCATCAGAGCTCTCAACGATGACCTGGCCCGAACGGTATACATCGCGAAAGATGCCGATGGTACCCTAACTGAAGAACTGGTCAGACTCTCAGAAGCTAAACAGGTTCCCGTTATATACGCGGAATCCATGAAAGAACTGGGAAAGGCCTGTGGAATCGATGTTGGTGCTGCGACTGCGGTCGTATTGAAATAGGAAGCATCTACACAGAAAATCAAGGGGAAAGGAGGTGCAATGAATGCCAACTATTAACCAACTCGTAAGAAAAGGCCGTGAGCAGATGACAAAGAAA
>CAZEHS010000123.1:0-7425 GCA_964511875.1 uncultured Peptostreptococcaceae bacterium | reverse complement strand
GAAAGCAAGCTGGATATGGCGTTTTTGAAGAAAATACGACAGGAAATGCCTTTGCTGACAGCTCGGAGAACCGATGTCTATCAGCTGACAGAGTCAGTCATGCCGCACCGCGGCACTGATATATGAAAGAAGGGGGAAAAACATATGCTTAAGAGACTTTTTATTCCCGGTCCGGTAACCGTAAGGGAAGACGTGCTTCAAGCAATGGCGACACAACAGATCGGCCACAGATCGAAGGAAGCATCTGCACTTCAGAGAAGCATTTCTGAAAAAATGAGAAAAGTGATGTTCACCGAAAATGTGATCATCCTTTCAACAACCTCCGGCAGCGGTCTTATGGAATCTGCTATCCGTTCCTGTACGGCGAAGCGTGCTGCAGTGTTCTCTGTAGGCGCATTTGGTGACAGATGGTATAAAATGGCTGTTGCCAACGGCGTAGCCGCAGATAAATTCTCATCCACACCTGGTCTGCCCACCACTCCGGAAATGGTTGAAGAAGCCCTTGCAACCGGAAAGTACGACCTGATCACAGTGACCCACAATGAAACGTCTTCAGGCCTCCAAAACCCAGTTAAGGAAATCAGTGAAATCGTTAAAAAATATCCGGATGTGATTTTCTGCGTCGATACAGTCAGCTCGATGGGCGGCGCTAAAATTGAAGTGGATGCCTGGGGCATCGACATCTGCATCACTTCTACGCAAAAGTGCCTGGGCCTGCCTGCTGGCCTATCAATCGCTTCCGTAACGGAAAGAGCTTATGAGAGAGCTAAGACGGTTCCCAACAGAGGACTCTATCTGGATTTGGTTGAGCTTTATGACTTCGTTATCAAAAGGGATCACCAATACCCCTCAACACCGTCCCTTTCCCACATGTTCGCTCTCGATTACCAACTCACGCAAATTGTAGAAATTGAAGGCGTTGAGAACCGTATCAAGCGTCATGCCGAGATGGCGGATGTGGTCAGAACATGGGCTAAAAAATACTTCGAAATCTTCCCAGCTGCCGGTTATGAGTCAAACACGCTTACTGTTGTTAAAAATACAAGAGGCATCAGCGTATCCGACCTTAACAAAGAGCTGGGCAAACGGGGCTACGAAATTGCCAACGGTTATGGTGACAACAAGGACATCACGTTCCGAATCGCACATATGGCCGATGCCTCCGTGGAGGACATCAACGAACTTCTGGGCAATATCAACGAGATCCTTGGGCTGAAATAAGACAACTTCGCTCCAACTGTCACGCCGGCCGTCTAGAGTACGGCGGACAGAATTTGTTGTGAGAAACAGAGCGATTTTTGAGACAGAGAAAGAGAGGAATATAAATTGCTGAGAATTCTGGCTAATGACGGTTTGGAAGCTTCTGCAGTAGAGACCATGAAGGCCAAAGGGTTCACGGTTGATACCAAGCACCATAGTATTTTAGAACTAAAGGAGATTCTCCAGAACTATGACTGTCTGGTTGTCCGTTCCGCCACCAAGGTGCGCACAGAAATCATAGATGCTGCATCCGGCGGAAAGCTGAAACTGGTCATCAGGGCCGGAGTGGGCGTGGATAACATTGATGTGGATTATGCTCTTGAAAATGGAATAGAAGTCCACAACACACCCAACGCGAGCAGCGCTTCGGTTGCGGAGCTGGCTTTAGGCCACATGTTCACCCTTGCACGGCATCTGCATCATTCCAATATCACCATGAAGAACGGTGAATGGAACAAAAAAGAATATGAGGGCATTGAATTAGCAGGAAAAACCCTTGGCCTGGTCGGGTTTGGACGCATTGCCAAAGTCCTTGCCAAGAAAGCCATGGCTATTGGAATGAAAGTGATCTATACGGACATGCATGGTCCGTTTGTGGATTTTCCGGAATTTCAGGACGTTGAAATGGAGGCGCTGCTTGAACAGTCCGACTTCATATCGCTCCATATTCCTTATCTGCCGGAACTTGGCGCAGTAATCGGGGAAAAAGAACTGAAGCTGATGAAAAAGACCGCATACCTTATCAACGCAGCCCGTGGGGGCGTCGTTGACGAAGCGGCTCTTGTGGCAGCACTTGACGCAGGAGAAATTGCCGGAGCGGCTCTGGATGTTTTTGAAGAGGAACCGACCAAGAATCAGGCTGTCCTGAATCATCCGAAAATTTCACTGACTCCCCATATCGGTGCCGCGACAAAAGAAGCGCAGGAACGGATCGGCGCCGAAGTAGTGCATACTGTACTCCATTTTTTCAATCGTCTATAACAGGAGGTTTAACCCATGGCAATTGTGAGACCGTTTAAAGGTGTCCGTCCCAATCCGGGTCTGGAAGAGAAAGTTGCTTGTCTGCCTTACGATGTAATGAACCGGGCTGAAGCAAAAAAAATGGCTGAAGGGAATCCGTACTCCTATCTCCATGTATGCCGATCCGAGATCGATCTGGAAGATTCGGTAGATGCATATAGTCCTCTGGTGTACGAGACGGCCCGCAAGAATCTTGATAAGATGCAGAAGGACGGTACACTGATCCAGGATGACAAACCTGTCTATTACATCTACCGTCAATTGATGAATGGTCGCGTACAGACCGGTATCGTCGCTACGGTAAGCATCGATGAGTACCAGAATGATATCATTAAGAAACATGAGTTCACGCGCCCCGAAAAAGAAGTGGACAGAATCAACAACTTTGATGTCTGCGAAGCGCACACGGAGCCGGTATTCCTGTCATACCGCCGCAGTGACGAAATCAATCTTATTGTGAATGATTGGATCAAGTTCCACATGCCCACATACAATTTCAATTCTGTTGATGGAATCACGCATATCCTGTGGCCTGTTGATGATCTTGCTGTTGTCGATCGTCTCCAGGCACTGTTTGGCGGAATCAAATATCTGTATATAGCTGACGGTCACCACCGAAGTGCGTCCTCGGTAAAAGTGGGACTGAAGCGTCGGGAAGAAAATCCGAACTTTACAGGAGAAGAGGAATTCAACTTCTTCATGGCAGTCATCTTCCCTGATGAGGATCTGTTCATCATGGATTACAACCGTCTTGTTAAGGATTTGAACGGCTACACGAAAGTAGAGTTCCTGGATAAGATCGAAGAAAAATTCACGATTGAGAAAAAGGGATCTGCAGAAGCATTCAAGCCCATGGCACGCCATACATTCGGCATGTTCCTGGAAGGTGAATGGTACAAACTGACCATCAAGAAAGGCTTCTTCAATCCTGTTGATCCAGTTGAGTGCCTTGATGTATCCATCCTGCAGCGCAACCTGCTGGAACCCATCCTGGGCATCGTAAACCCGCGTACCGATAAACGTATTGATTTTGTCGGAGGTATCCGTGGTCTGAAAGAACTGGAGCGTCGCTGCGGCCTTGACATGAAGGTGGCATTCTCAATGTATCCCACAACCATGGATGACCTGCTCTCCATCGCTGATGCCGGTGAAGTCATGCCGCCTAAGAGCACCTGGTTCGAGCCTAAGCTTGCCAGCGGGCTTTTCCTGCACAAAATGAACGACTAGAATTCAGAATCCATTCAGAGGGGTCACTGCGTTTTCTTACGTGGTGACCCCTCCTTTTTTAACAACTTCTTCACTCTAAACTGTTCAAAGCCAGTGTTCCTGTGTTATAATAACTCAAATTCAATCGAGCCGGGTGAAGCGTGCGGAAGTGGAAGCGACCGTACGGGGACGGGCCTCTGGAGAGACTCTATTAGAGCACCGACGGGGAAACTTATCAGTCATGTTGGGAAACATCGTGATGATGAGGAAACTCTCAGGTAAAAGGACAGAGGGTACAGTGCATGCCTATAACAAAGGCTCAAATGTGCTATTTCCGTGACCCATTCAATATGAATGGGTTTTTTCTATGGCAAACAGCAGGTCAGGAGGAAACTATGAAAGCAGTGATCACAGTAGTGGGTAAGGATCGAAAGGGTATCATCGCGAAGGTGGCGACCGTACTTGCGGAATCGGGAGCAAACATCGACGACATCAGTCAAACGATCATGCATGGGATTTTCACAATGGTCATGCTGGTGGATCTCGGATCGCTGGATGTGAGTTTCGGAGAGCTGCAGGGCAGCCTTCAGGCCTGTGCCCTCGAGCTGGGCATGGAAATCCGCATGCAGCGTGAAGAAGTATTTACAGCGATGCACCAGGTATAAGGGAGGGGAATAATTGCTTACTTTAAGAAATATAACGGAAACACTGGAAATGTTCGACGAGCAAAAGCTGGATATTCGGACCGTTACTATGGGAATATCCTTATTGGATTGTGGAGACAGCGATGGCAAACGCCTTTGCGACAGGATTTACGAAAAGATCACACGGAGCGCTGAACGTTTGGTGGCGGAAGCGGAAGCTATCGAGAGGGAGTTTGGGATTCCGATCATTCATAAGAGGATTTCAGTAACGCCTATCGGGATGCTGGCCGGGACTTCGGGTAAGGATGTCACGTTGGATATCGCACGGACGATGGACCGGGCTGCGAAAACTGTGGGTGTGAATTTCATTGGGGGATTCTCGGCCTTGGTCCATAAAGGATTCACAGTAGGTGATCTACGGCTGATCAGAAGTATCCCCGAAGCTCTGGCGACGACCGATATCGTATGTTCCTCAGTGAATGTGGCCACGACACGGGCAGGTATGAATATGGATGCGATCCGTGAAATGGGCCACGTTGTCAAACGTGCGGCAGAACTGACCAAGGATCGTGACAGCATAGGGTGTGCGAAACTTGTAATCTTCTCCAATGCAGTTGAGGATAATCCTTTCATGGCGGGTGCATTCCACGGTACCGGTGAGGCGGATACCACCATCAATGTGGGAGTCAGCGGTCCTGGAGTCATCAAGGTAGCTCTTGAGAGTGTTCGGGGGGCTTCATTCGATGAAGTGTCAGAAACCATAAAAAAGGCAGCCTTCAAGGTCACACGGATGGGTGAACTTGTTGCCAGAGAGGCTTCAAGAAGGCTTGCAGTTCCTTATGGGATCGTGGATCTTTCATTGGCGCCAACCCCGGAGGTCGGGGACAGTGTGGCCCGAATTCTGGAGGAGATGGGCCTTGAGGTCTGCGGCACCCATGGAACAACAGCAGCGTTGGCAATGCTGAATGATGCAGTTAAAAAGGGCGGCGCAATGGCTTCATCCCATGTGGGAGGACTTAGCGGAGCATTCATCCCTGTCAGCGAGGATGAGGGAATGATAGCTGCGGTTGAGAAGGGCTTCCTGACCATCGACAAACTGGAGGCCATGACCTGTGTGTGTTCTGTAGGGCTGGATATGATCGCTATCCCCGGGGATACTCCTGCAGAAACCATTTCGGCCATGATTGCGGACGAAGCTGCGATAGGAATGATCAATGGAAAGACCACTGCTGTCAGGGTGATTCCGGTCCATGGCAAAGGAGTAGGCGATTCTGTGGAATTCGGAGGTTTGTTGGGACGTGCACCGATAATGCCGGTGCATAAGGCATCCTCAAAAGCATTTGTGGATCGAGGCGGTCGGATACCGGCTCCTATCCATAGTCTGAGAAACTGAGTCAATATAAGGTTGTCGCAATAGGGGCCTGGTGTAAAAACCAGGCTCTTTTCAACGAAAAAAAACTTTGATAAACGGGAAAAGAAGAGTATAATTATAAACGTGTGGCCAACAGGCCTGATAACAATGTGGCTAATGATGTGTCTATAGATTGAGAGGAGGAACCGTCGAGATTTTTGGCGGGAAAAATATGATTACAGTAACCGATCTGCATTTACGTTATGGTGACAAGAAACTGTTCGAAGAAGTGAGTATGAAATTCACCCCAGGGAACTGTTATGGGGTCATAGGTGCCAATGGCGCCGGTAAGACAACGTTCCTGAAGGTGCTGTCAGGTGAGGTTGAGCCGAACAAAGGGGATATAACTATCCCACCTGGCATGCGGCTGGCGGTCCTGAAGCAGAACCATTTTGAGTTTGATGCTTACTCAGTACTCAGCACTGTGATCATGGGGCATAAACACCTTTACGATATCATGGTGGAGAAGGATGCCCTTTATGCCAAGGAAGATTTTTCAGATGAAGATGGTATGCGCGCATCTGTTCTTGAGGGTGAATTTGCTGAGATGGACGGCTGGGACGCTGAAATGAATGCTGAGAAGCTTCTGATGGGACTTGGAGTTACCAAGGACCTTCATAGTAAGCAAATGTCCGATCTGATGGCTGGCGATAAAGTAAAAGTCTTGCTGGCACAGGCTTTGTTCGGTAATCCCCATATCCTTCTCCTGGATGAGCCGACGAACCACTTGGATTTCCGCGCCATCACCTGGCTTGAAGAATTCCTGATGAACTACGATAACACGGTCATTGTAGTATCCCATGACCGTCACTTCCTGAATAAGGTCTGTACCCATATGGTGGATATCGACTTCGGGAAAGCTAAGATGTTTGTCGGAAACTACGATTTCTGGTATGAGTCCAGTCAATTGATCCAACGCTTGATGAAAGAACAGAACAAGAAAAAGGAAGACAAGGTTGCTGAACTTCAGAGCTTTATCGCCCGCTTCAGTTCGAATGCATCCAAGGCCAAGCAGGCAACTGCCCGGAAGAAGATGCTGGATAAGATCACTATTGAAGATATGCCTACCTCTGCACGCAGATATCCATTTGTCGGATTCGTGCCGGAGAGGGAAGCCGGAAAAGATGTTCTTTTCGTTGAAGGTATAACGAAGACCATTGACGGCGTAAAGCTGCTGGACAATGTCAGTTTCACCGTGAATAAAGGCGATAAGATCGTGTTCATGGCAAGAAATGAGATGGCACGTACCACTCTCTTCAAGATTCTCATGGGTGAGATGGATGCCGACAGCGGCAGCTACAAATGGGGTGTTACAACATCCCGAGGTTATGTGCCCCGTGATAACAATGAATATTTCGATGACTGCGATCTGAGTCTGGTCGACTGGCTTCGTCAATATTCTACGGAAAAGGATGAAACCTTCATCCGTGGGTTCCTGGGCAAAATGCTTTTTTCAGGCGAGGAAGCCTTGAAAAGTGCAAAGGTTATTTCTGGAGGCGAAAAAATGCGCTGCATGTTCTCCAGACTCATGCTAGCTGCATCCAACGTACTGATTCTGGATGAACCGACCAATCACTTGGACTTGGAATCGATTCAGGCAGTAAACAACGGTTTGGTAGCCTTTAAAGGCACGCTCCTGTTCGCATCCCATGACCACGAGTTCATTCAGACTGTGGCGGATCGAGTGATTGAAATCACTCCCTCCGGTCTTTTTGACAAGTACATTGCCTTTGATGAATTCCTGGAAGATGCAGAACTCCAAAGTAAAATCGACGCCATGTATGTATAAAAAAATTCTCTCCGGTCTAGACCGGAGAGAATTTTTTTTAATTGGTGCGCCCGGCATGGGCGATAACTTGGTGGTGCAAGTCCACTACGCGCTCG
>CAZEHS010000122.1:3949-7667 GCA_964511875.1 uncultured Peptostreptococcaceae bacterium | reverse complement strand
CGTTGAAAAGATCAAGGTTGTCATTCCTGAAGGCTACGAGCTCCAGCAGATCGAAAAACGCCTGATCGATGCCGGTCTGATAGACAAGGCTGCCTTTGAAAAGGCCATGACAGAAGGTCAATACGATTTCCCCATAGTCAATGAGCTTCCCGAAGGCAAGAACCGCATGGAAGGCTTCCTCTTTCCTGCAACCTATCAGATTCCAAAGGATGCTTCCGAGGAAGAAATCATCACCATGATGCTGGGCACCTTCAACAAGCACTTCAAAGAGGAGTACTTCACCCGGGCCAAGGAACTGAACCTCAGCGTTCTCGAGGTCGTGACATTGGCCTCCATCGTTGAACGGGAAGCCAAGCTGGATTCGGAACGGGCGCTTATCGCCGGTGTGTTCTTTAATCGGATGAAGGTGAACAAACAGCTGGAATCCTGCGCCACGATCCAATATGCCTTGGGCGAACGGAAAACCCGGCTCTACAACAAGGACCTTCTCATTGAATCTCCTTACAATACCTATAAATACAAGGGACTGCCCCCAGGCCCCATCGCCTCTCCGGGGGTCAAAGCCATTGAAGCGGTCCTGTATCCTGAAGAAACCGAATTCCTATATTTCCGAACCACAGCAAAAGGGGACGGCAGTCATGATTTCAGTAAAACCTTTCAGGAACACCAACAGTCAGGGGATGGAGGCATAACACCATGAATCCGGAACCGCAGCAGACAGAAATTCATGAGGGGGCTATCAATGCCCCCTTTATTGTCGATTATATCCGCGACATCACCCCCCGTCTGACGGGTAAGCTGGCTGAAATGGAGAAGGATGCAGACGAGCGCCACATTCCCATCGTTCAGCCGGAGGTGGCCCGCTGGCTCAAGGTCTTCATGAAAACACGGCCCTTTTACAGAGTGCTTGAGATCGGCACCGCAATCGGCTATTCCACAGCCATCCTGGCCCAAGGCCTTGCTCCCGGCGGCATCATCGAAACCATAGAAATCAAGGAAGAGCACTACCATACAGCTGCCGAGAACCTTCAGACCCTAGGTCTGCAGAACCAGGTCATCCAGCATCTCGGCGACGCCGAGGAAGTCCTGCCAACCCTCACAGGCCCCTTTGACCTGGTATTCATGGACGGCGCCAAAGGCCAGTACCTGAAATTCCTGGAAATGATCCAACCCAACCTCCTCCCAGGCGCCATCATCCTCTCCGACAACGTCCTCTTCCGCGGCATGACCGCCAGCAACACCCTCGTCAAACGCCGAAAAAAAACCATCGTCACCCGCATGCGCACCTTCATTGACTACCTCATGCAGGACGGCCCCTACGAAACGGCCCTGCTGCCGCTTGGGGATGGGATGGCGTTGAGTGTGTATAACCCGGAGGGGTAACGCTCTGCGACTCCTTCCGTCAGCTTCGCTGCCACCTTCCTCCCAGAGGAAGGTTGAGATGATGTCAATCTCCCTCCGGGAGGGGGATGTCACGAAAGTGACAGGGGGAGTCGCAGAGCGGTACCCGGAATTCAATCCCTAATTCAAACACCTGTTTCAAGGAGAACCCATGACCAAACACATAGAACTGCTGGCTCCGGCCGGCGATATGGAAAAACTGAAATTTGCCCTGCACTACGGCGCAGATGCCGTCTACCTGGGGGGCGAGAGCTTCGGGCTGAGAACGGCGTCGCGGAATTTTTCCGTGGAAGCCCTGCAGGAAGCGCTGGCCTATGCCCATGACCGGGGCAAAAAGGTTTATCTTACCCTGAACATCATTCCTCACAACGAGGATTTGGATAGTCTTTATGCTTATCTCGAAGGCCTTAAGGGCCTGCCCCTTGACGGTCTGATCCTCTCGGACCCAGGCACCCTGATGGCTGCCCAGGAAGTACTGCCGGATATTCCTGTCCATCTCAGCACCCAGGCCAACACAACCAATAAGGGCTCCGCGCTTTTCTGGCACAGGCAGGGAGTGAAGCGGATTGTTCTTGCCCGCGAACTCTCCCTGACCGAAATCCGCGAAATCAGGGACAAAACACCCGACACCCTGGAACTGGAAGCCTTTGTCCATGGGGCCATGTGCATATCCTATTCCGGCAGATGTCTACTCAGCAACTACATGGCCGGCCGTGACGCCAACCAGGGCAACTGCGCCCAGCCCTGCCGCTGGAAATATTCCCTGGTTGAAGAGAAACGCCCGGGTGTATACATGCCGATAGAAGAGGATTCCCGTGGAACATACATATACAATTCCAAGGACCTCTGCATGATCGGCCATCTGCCGGAACTGATCGAATCCGGACTGGGAAGCCTTAAAATCGAAGGCCGTGTAAAAAGCTCCTACTACGTAGCCACCGTCGTCCGCGCCTACCGTGCAGCCATCGATGCCTACTATGCCGATCCCGAGAACTACACCTTCAACCCCCTCTGGCAGGAAGAACTCAACAAAGCCAGCCACCGGGAATTTACCACCGGCTTCTACTTCGGCAAAGCCGATCACAACGCCCAAACCTACGACAGTTCCAGCTACATCCGCGACTACGACATCGTCGGAATCGTCCGGAGTTGGGATCCTGAAACACAAACCGCACTCATTGAACAGCGCAACAACTTCAAAGTAGGGGATACCCTCGAACTGATGCGCCAGAACATGCAGGATGAAACCATTCAAGTAACCTCAATAACCGACCTAGAAGGCACCCCCCAACAAGTCGCCCCCCATGCCCAGCAGTTGGTGAGAATTCCGGTTGGGAATAGGGTGGAGGGGATGGATATATTGAGGAAAAAAAGCAACAGCACTGTCTCCCTCCGGGAGGGGGATGTCACGAAGTGACAGGGGGAGTCTGCGTGATCTAAATGTTCCGCCTCGCAGACTCCTTCCGACAGCTTCGCTGCCACCTTCCTCCCGGAGGAAGGCAGAGAGAATTCTATCCCAGAAAGGACAACCCCCATGCATAAACCCATTCTCATCGGCATCGCCGGCGGAACAGGCTCCGGCAAAAGCACAGTGGCAAAGGCCATCTTCAAATCCCTTCCGGAGAACAACATCTCCATCCTGGAGCAGGACGCCTATTATAAGGATCAAACCAACCTTCCACTGGAGGAACGGATCAAAACCAATTATGATCATCCCTTTGCCTTCGATACGGAGCTGCTGGTAGAGCATATCTCCAATCTTCTCAACAATCAGCCCATTGAAAAACCATCCTACGATTTCACCATACATACACGAAAGACCACAACCGTAACAGTATATCCCAAAGACATCATCATCCTCGAAGGCATCCTCATCCTCGAAGACGAACGCCTGCGCAATCTGATGGATATCAAGATTTTTGTGGATACCGACCCCGACCTGAGAGTAATCCGCAGAATCCGCCGCGATATCGAAGATCGTGGCCGCACACTGGATTCCGTAATCAATCAGTACATCAAAACCGTCAAACCCGCCCACGACGTATTCATTGAACCCACAAAGAAATTTGCGGATATCATCATTCCTGAAGGCGGTTATAACAAGGTGGCTGTTGATGTGATGGTGGCAACGATTAAGAATCGGTTGTCGGAGGTTGTTGCAGAGTAAAAGTAAGGGCGAAATTGCCGCATCATGCGGAAATTTCGCCCTTTTTAGTAAGTGGAGCAAATGTTGACCTCCCTCTGGAGGGAGGTTGAGACTCTCAATCTCCCTCCGGGAGGGGGATGTCACGCAAGTGACAGGGGGAGTCGCAGCGCG
>CAZEHS010000122.1:0-3849 GCA_964511875.1 uncultured Peptostreptococcaceae bacterium | reverse complement strand
CAATCTCCCTCCGGGAGGGGGATGTCACGCAAGTGACAGGGGGAGTCGCAGCGCGGTCTATTCCCCCGCCACCGCCATCAAATCCCTAAAAATCACCTTAACCCCCAAATGCCAATCCTCATCCTCCGCATAAATCCCATTAATCACTTCAAACGGATCATTATACAACCTCCGGCCTTCCAGTGCCTTATTGATCGTATAACAGGCTTCCTTCATCGAAGCCGTAAATCCCACGGGATGCGTTTCCCAGCTACCGTAGATGTTGAAGGGATTCTCGATCATCCGCTGGGCGAATGGGTGCTGAAGGGGCACGAAATTCTGTTCCTGGCCGATGATCGCAATCAGCAGCAGGGGATTGAGATCCTTCTCACAGCTGTATCCGAGAAGCTGATCGAGATAATCCTCGGTCAGCAGCTTGGAATGCTTCTGATCCAGAAAAGATTTCAAATGCTCCAGACTCACATTCTGATAGCGAAGATAAGTGGGTTTTTCTAGGCTATCCGTGCCATCGCCATAATCGGAACAGATGACCCTGTACTCCTGAGGGGGAGCGAAAGCGGAGCTGGTCATTCCGAGAGTAAGATTCAGATTGGAAACAACGCCGATGATCTGCGGAACCATGGCTGCAAGCATGACAACGGCAGCTGCGCCAATAGCCGCCATCTGTCCTTTTCTTGTCAACCGGTACGCCAGCAGGCGTTTAGTCAGAGCCTGAATCCGTTCCTTATATTCTCTTAATCGGATTGTCAGTGCAGAAGGCCCTTCAGGAACCACGTGCGATACGTCCGGGTCCGTGTCTTCTGCGAACGCCTGCATTTTCCCATAGGACTGATAGGTGCGGTTTCGTTCCACCGTATCCCTGATGGCATCCCTCACCCGGTGGGGCAGGTAAGGTGAGGCCTGTTCAACGAATTCGGACAGAGTGATGGGCTGGCCGGTGTTAAGCACATACCAGCCCCAGGTCTTAGCCATAAGCTGGTCTGGCTTCATATCCAGGGCAAGAATTTTATTCATCACATCCAGCTTAAGTATGGACTGCCTATTGCCGATAAGCTGTTCAGAAATCAAATTTTTCTTGATGCTCTCCCGATGTTCAGGTTCAATCCCGGTCATTGCAGCATCAAGCATCCGATTGATGTCATCCGCCATCATCCCGGCCCGCATTTGGGGATCAAACTCCGGGTGCCTTTGTTCGATATGAGCCCTCAATGCAGAGATATCCTCAAGCCTGATTACGGGCTTTGAGATTAATTTTCTAAAATCACTCGTCAATGTGCACCCCTCAAAACAAGCATTATAAACCATTCTACCAGAAATCCGATCAATAGGCGAAGCAAAAATGTCATAAATGGTAAGGGTAATGATATAATTGGCAGTTTCATGTCATATTACACGGGTATAATGCATTCAACAAACAGTAGTGACGAAAACATTTTAACGCCGAACACGCCGAACACGCCGAAACTGCCGACATAGTTTTTATAACATTCCACATCCTTTTCAGCGTGTTCAGCGTCTTCGGCGTTAAAACAAATTGGTCAGAAACAAAAATGTAAAATTAGTTCCCGAATCTATCAATATCCACCAAACTCCTATATAATTACTTCAACGAACTTTAAGAAAAATTTAATATCAGCGCAGCTGTCTTTTGTTAGAGCATAAGAAGTAGAACCCGTTAATGGACGCCTGGGTTATATGGATGCAGGGCGTAACCGGCTAACAGTCTACTGTTAGCCTTTTCTATTTTTGAGAAAAAAATCATATTTTTTTTATTCTGTCAGTTTAGTGTCAGAAATCGCGGGTATAGACACTGTAACCAGTTTTATTGGGAATGAGGGGTTGGATATCATGAACGGGAACGGGAAACCTAAAAGGCTTGGAGATTTACTTGTTGAAAGCATGCTCATATCACAGGATCAATTATCAACTGCCTTGGTTTTACAGCAGCAGACCAATAAGAAGCTGGGTAGGATACTTGTAGAAGAAGGCTACGTTGATGATATGCAGATTGTAAAGGTTCTGGAGCTTCAGCTGGGAATCGCCCATGTGGAGCTGGATACATATACGATTGAAGGTTCGGTACCCTTCCTGATCAATGAGCGGTTGGCACGGAAGCATATGCTGATCCCCATACGGATGGATAAGAATAAGCTCATCGTGGCCATGTCCGATCCCCTTAACATCTTCGCCATCGATGACGTTAGAGTGGCAACCGGCTATGAGGTTGAACCGGTCATCGCAGGCTACAAGGAAATCGAAGCCGCAATCAATCAGAACTACCAAAAAATCGGCGCTCAGAAAGCCCTGGAAGAATTCAGCGAAAACTACAATCTGGATTTCGTTCAGGAGGATGACGAGGAGCTGTCGGAAAAAATCGCCAGCGCACCGGTCGTTAAGCTCGTACTAGCCATCATCGCCCAGGCCGTCAAGCTGAAAGCCAGTGATATCCACATCGAACCTGCTGAGGATCGCGTTCGGATCCGCTACCGGATAGATGGGGAGCTCACAGAAGGAATCGCCCCGGGCCGTTCCAGTCACGCAGCCATCGTCACCCGTATCAAGATTCTTGGCCGGATGGATATCGCCGAAAAGCGCATTCCCCAGGACGGCAGGATAGAAATGGAGCTGGAAGGCAAGCAGATCGATATGCGTATATCGGCTCTCCCCACAGTCCATGGAGAAAAAATCGTTATCCGTCTGCTGGATCGCAGCGGCGAGGTAATGGGCAAGGATCAGCTTGGCTTCACTCCAGGCAACCTTGACAGATTCAACAAGATTATCAAGAATCCCCACGGAATCATACTGGTTACAGGCCCTACCGGCAGCGGTAAAACCACCACCCTGTATGCCGCACTCACGGAACTCAACACCGTCGATAAGAACATCATCACCATAGAGGATCCGGTCGAGTACCGACTGGACGGCGTCAATCAGTCCCAGGTCAACGTAAAAGCAGGCCTTACCTTCGCCAACGGCCTTCGCTCCATCCTCCGTCAGGACCCCGATATCATCATGGTAGGGGAAATCCGGGATGCTGAAACCGCACAGATCGCAGTTCGGGCAGCCATTACCGGTCACCTGGTTCTCAGCACAGTCCACACCAATGATACAGCCTCCACTATCGCCCGACTGGTCGATATGGAAATAGAGCCTTATCTGCTTTCAAGCTCCATCGTAGGCATCATCGCACAAAGGCTGGTACGAAAAATCTGCACCAATTGTAAAACGCCCTATCCGGCAACCGCTTTAGAATCGGATGCAATGGGTATTCCAGTGAATGCAACACTTTACCGCGGAGAAGGCTGCAACCTTTGCAACCACACAGGCAATAACGGCCGAATGGCCATTCACGAAATCATGCCGGTAACGAAGAAAATCCGTGAGATGATCGAACAGAGGCAGACCACGGATGTACTGAAACAGGTAGCCGCAGAGCAGGGAATGTCCAATCTCAGAGAAAACTGCGTTCAGCTGGCACTGAAGGGGATCATCACTACGGATGAACTTTTCCGTCTTACCTATAACGTTGAATAGAGGTGGCTTATGGATATACTGGTTTTAATGAAAGAAGCATTGGCTAAACGTGCATCCGACCTTCATTTCGTTGTTAAATCACCACCCATCATGCGCATCGACGGACAACTGGTCAAGGTTTCCGATACCCCCCTCACCCCGGAAGATGCACTGGACCTGGCAAAGCAGGTATTTAACGAAAAACAGATGAAGCAGTTCGAAAAAATGGGCGAACTGGAATTAACCTGCCCGGTTAAAGGAAACCGGCCTTTACCGTTGAATTCATTCAAAAAGCGTGTGAACACACACACTCCCCCACCGTGGTACCAACCCACC
>CAZEHS010000121.1:0-7686 GCA_964511875.1 uncultured Peptostreptococcaceae bacterium | reverse complement strand
AAAATTAAGAATTTTGCCATTGCCGGCAGCCACGGTGAAATCGAAGCCGTAGATGCTGATAAAAAGAAATATAAGAAAAGAACCGGTACCAGGTCCAAAGAATCCATCATAAAACCCAAGAGCGAAGGCAAAGACCATTCCGAAAATTATTTTACGGGGTGTGATCTCCTGAAGCCGATCGACTTGACCGAAATCCTTTTTGAAACTGGTATAAATAGCCACTGTGAACACTAAAACCACTATCAGACCATTCAGGAACTTCTCATCCAGGTACAGGACCGTTTGCACGCCGAGTGCAGAACCCAGGATGGTGCAAGGGATTTGATATTTGACCAGTTCAAAGGTGATTTTCTTCGATTTTGCAAACTTAAGAGTGCTTGTGAGTGAAGCGCAGGTGCTGGCGAACTTATTCGTTCCCAGAGCCAGATGGGGCGGTATTCCCACAGCGATAATTGCCGGAAGACTGATGATTCCGCCTCCGCCTGCAATGGAATCGACAGCTGCAGCAAGGAAACCTGCTGCACATAGGAACAGAAGCGTACTTAACGTGAGTGTCATTTGGCCCCCCCGTTCAACATCTCAATCTTGCGCTGGGCCATTTCTTCAAACCGTTCCAGGTACTCTTCAAGCCCCCGTACGTTTGGCACCCGTTCATGACGGCCTTCCTCAGGGAAGCAAATCTTCGAAACGCCGCCGGTTCCGAATGAAAGGATGTCCTGCTGCTCCTCCATGATCTGCATGTTGTAGATGCTCTCATGGCCTGGTTTTGCGTAGCCTACATTTTCCAGATTAGCCAGCATGAACTTTTGACGGTACATATAATAGGGTTCAAGACCCATCCGTGCTGCATACTCCGCCGAAAGCTTCAGCATGGCTTCCATCGTTTCGACGGTAACTGTTTCCTGTTCCATCTGCCGCAGCTCTGAGCCGCGCTTGATGGCAAGGGTGTGGACTGTCAGGTTTTCGGGAGCAATATCAGCTACGATTTTCAGTGTGTTTTCAACATCCTCCGTCGTTTCCCCAGGAAGTCCAAGGATGATGTCCATGTTCAGGGTCTTGAAGCCTGCTTTCCGGATCATTGCAATGGCCGTATGAACCTGCGCACTCTCATGCTGTCGCCCGATGCGTTCTAATGTCTTATCGCTGAAACTTTGGGGATTCAGACAGATTCTATCCACGCCGTGTTTGCACAGGACAGCCAGTTTGTCTTCAGTGATGGTATCCGGCCGGCCGGCTTCAACAGTGATCTCCCTGCATCTGGAAAGGTCGTAGCTCTCTCTGATATGGGTCAGCAGCATATCCAACTGCTCTGCACTCAGCATTGTGGGGGTCCCCCCCCCTACGTAGACACTGTCGACATAGCGACGCTTCAGAGCTTTACTGACAATTTGGGATTCCTGTATCATGGCTTCTGTATATGAAGGGATCATTTTAAGCTTGGCTGGTCCTGTAAATGCCGGAAATGAACAGTACGAGCAGCGACTGGGACAAAATGGGACACCGTAGTATAATGCGAAGCTGTTTTGATCCGCCGGGTGGATGAATTGATGTTCCTTACCGGCAACCTCCATGATCAAGGCTCCCTTATCCCTTCCGATGCAGAATTTCTTTTCCAATATCTGAATGGCCTTCTCTGTGCCATAACCTGCCGCCAGCAGCTCATGGGCCACTTTTGTAGGTCTGACTCCGAATAGGATCCCCCAGGCAGGCGATGTACCCGTTAGAAATAAGAGTGCCTTCCAGCCAAGCCTCAGATGAGCCCTCTTCCGCTCCCTGGCAAAGCTCTCGTCCGAAGGCTCATCCGTTTTATGAAGGAGCTCCGCGCTTTGCCAGATCAAGGCGCCGTCCTCCCAAAGTACGCATCGGATTGCTGTGTCCTCCGGTTCATCAGCTATGGTGTAGCGCAGTTGAATCCCTTTGGAATTCTGTGGTTTCCGAACAAACTGAAGATCATCCGCTTCAAAAAACAAACGGATGATCTGAGTGATTTCATATTGGAATGAATCATCTGAGCCTGCCACCGTAATGGGTTTAGCGGACATAGGGATTCACCTTCTTTTCATATGCGATGGTTGATGCCGCACCATGGCCCGGATAGACATCAGTTTGGTCCGGCAGTGTGAAAAGCTTGGTCTTGATCGATTTGATCAATTGGTTCTGATTGCCCCCGTGAAGATCGGACCGTCCCACGGATGCGCGGAACAGAGTGTCTCCGGTTATGACGAAATCATCGATCCTGAAGCATACACCCCCACGGGTATGGCCTGGTGTATGGATCACCGTAAGGGTCTGATCTCCGAAGGTGAGCTGCTGACCGTCTTCCAGGAGCAGGTCTGCTATGGCGGAAACAGCGGTTCCAACGGTTTGTGGGGACATGTTCTTCGCGGGATCCGCTAGCATTTCTGCATCGTTTGCATGAATGCCGATTAGAGCGCCTGTAACCTGTTTCACATCTGCCAAAGCACCGATATGGTCTCCATGGCCGTGGGTAAGAAGAATGTATTTCACGTGCAGTTCTTCTTTCTGGATCAGGTTCGCGATATCGTCAAAATCCCCGCCCGGATCCACGACAATAGCTTCTCTTGTCCTGTCGTCTGCGATGATGTAGCAGTTCACGGCGTATACACCGGTTTGTAAGCGTTTGAAAATCATGAGTTACCTCGCAATTCTGTATTTGAATTTAATATAGGATGGTGCCTTCCAGGTCTCCCCCTGTCACTTTGTGACATCCCCCTCCCGGAGGGAGATTGACCTCTCAACCTTCCTCTGGGAGGAAGGTGTCAGCGGAGCTGACGAAGGAGACGCAGCGCGTATCAGAACGTTTTCTTGCTATCCAACAGCAATGTCACCGGCCCATCATTATCGATCCGTACCACCATGTTCTGCTGGAACTGACCGGTTTCGACAGGGAGGCCCAATGCACGGCTTCGGGATACGAACTTTTCGTACAGGTCATTGGCTTCATCGGGCCGGGCAGCACTGGAAAAACTGGGCCGTCGCCCTCTTCGGGCGTCTCCCATCAGTGTGAACTGTGAAACCACCAGCAGGGCCCCGCCTATATCCTGTATGGATAGATTCATTTTTTCATCTGCATCTTCAAAAATACGGAGATTGGCGACCTTATCCACCATATAGATGACATCGGCTTCCGTATCCCCTTCCTCTACTCCCAGCAGGACCATGAGCCCCTGTCCGATGCGGCCTACTTCGCGGCCTTCGATGGTGACATGGGATTCGGATACCCGTTGAACAACTGCGCGCATAATAAGCTCCTTGGATTTACGATGTTACCCGTTTCACTTCGATGACTTCAGGCATGCTGCGGAAGCGGGATATCAATTTTTTAAGCTGGTCGGAGTCTGTGATCTCCATACTGAGATTGATAATGGCGATTTCATCCCTTGTCCTTTTGGCATTTACCCCTACCACCAGAACATGCATGTCTGCCATAAGTGCCGTGATTTCTGTAAGAAGTCCCTTCCTGTCCGGCGCTATGACCTGCACCTCCGTCAGATAAGCCACATTGGCGTCCTTTATCCATTCCACTTCTATGAAGCGATTCTCTGAACCTTCTGAGCCTTCAAAATTCGGGCAATCGGCTCTGTGAATCGTTACTCCTCTTCCGCGGGTGATATAGCCGATTATCTGGTCTCCAGGGACCGGGTTGCAGCATTTTGCGAATCGGATCAGCATGTTGTCGATTCCCCGAACCTGAACTCCCTGATCGTTAACGGGTTTTGTCCGGGGCTTGGGGTGCTCCACTTTCATTGTCTGAGTACTGACATGGGATTGGCCGTGGGCTATGGCATCCTGATCGGATTTGATTTTTTTCTGAAGCTCTTTTTCCCGTTCTTCATCCTTTATCTTTTCACGGATCTTAGGCATGACCTGGTTCATCATGATGCCGCCGTAACCGATGGCTGCAAAGAGGTCCTCAGCATCCTTCACACTCAAACGCTTGATGATGGGTCCGATCCACTCGGGTTTCATGAGATCCTTTAAATTGTAACCGGACCTGCGAATTTCTCGCTCCAGCATCTCACGGCCTTTTTCAATGTTCTCTTCCCGTCGTTCCTTCTTGAACCAGTGCTTGATCTTATTTCGGGCCTGTGTGCTCTTTACGAATTTAAGCCAGTCTCGGCTGGGGCCCTGGCTGTTTTTTGCAGTTATGACCTCAACGATCTTCCCATTTGTCAATTTGTAGTTCAGCGGCACGATACGCCCGTCCACCTTGGCTCCCACGCAGGAGTTCCCAACACCTGAGTGAATCTTATAGGCAAAATCAACCGGTGTGGACCCGTCAGGCAGCTCCACAACTTCACCTTTGGGAGTAAACACGAAAACCTGGTTTTCAAAAACGTCCAGTTTCAGGCTCTCAACAAACTCCTGAGAATTGCTGTCCTTTTCCCATTCCATCATTTGACGGAGCCATGAAAGCTTATCCTCTATATCATTGGTACCCTCTACCCCTTCCTTGTACTTCCAATGGGCAGCGATACCGAATTCTGCAGTCTTGTGCATTTCCCAGGTACGGATCTGGATTTCGAACGGTTCCCCACCGGGACCGATTACCGTGGTGTGCAGGGATTGATACATGTTTGGTTTGGGCATGGCAATGAAATCCTTGAATCGACCGGGAATCGGCTTCCAAAGTGTATGCACGATCCCAAGGACGCCGTAGCAGTCCTTGACGGAGTCTACAAGGACCCGAATGGCTGTGAGATCGAAGATTTCATTGAATTCCTTATTCTGGTGGTGCATTTTTTTGTATATGCTGTAAAAATGTTTCGGTCTTCCGGTGATATCCGCATCAATCCCGGATTCGTCCAGGTTAGCCCGCATTTCACGGATGACTTCCGCAATCTCGGATTCCCTCTCGTCCCGCTTTTTGTTGACCTTGGATACCAGATCATAATACCCTTCAGGATCCATATAAAAAAGGGACAGATCTTCCAATTCCCACTTGATCCGGTGAATACCAAGCCGATGAGCGACAGGAGCAAAAATTTCGAGAGTTTCCATCGCTTTCTCTTTTTTCTTATCGTCAGGCATGAATTTCAATGTCCGCATGTTATGCAGACGATCCGCCAATTTGATGAATATGACCCGAATGTCCTTGGCCATGGCGATGAACATCTTGCGAAGACTTTCAGCCTGACGTTCCTCTTTGGATTCGTAATGGATTTTGCCCAGCTTCGTGACACCATCCACCAGTTCTGCGACCTGAGTTCCAAAGACCCGTTCAAGCTCCTCATAGGTATAAATGGTGTCCTCTATGACATCATGAAGAAGCCCGGCAATGATCGTGTCCTCATCCATCTCGAGTTCCGCCAGGATGATTGATACCTGGACTGGGTGGATGAAGTAATTCTCTCCGGATTTTCTGAATTGGCCGGTATGCGCACTATCGCCGAACTGATATGCTTTTACGATTCGGGCAATATTAAGATATGGATTCAATTGTTCCAGTTTGGCAATATAGGTTTCCAGATTCAAGCGCTCACCACCTCAGGCTGCTTCATCTTATGTCCGACGGGCATGTATACAGTATTCCCAACATTTTAGATGATTATCATCCATTATATCGCATCTTTAAAATGAGTACAATCAAAAGCGCCAGGAGATGAATTCCTGACGCTGAGATACTGCATGCTAATACTGAAGCACAGATTGGACCGGGATACTGTCCAGTTTTACACGCCCATCAAGAAAACCCAGTTCGATAAGAAATACCGCAGAAACGACTATTCCTCCCAGTTTCTCTACCATATCCGCCACTGCCCGGACCGTTCCGCCTGTGGCCAGAAGATCATCCACAATGACGACGCGATTTCCAGGCCTGATGGCGTCCATATGCATCTCCAGAATATCAGTGCCATACTCCAGATCATACTCGTAGCTTAAGGTCTCGAATGGCAGTTTTCCTGGTTTGCGTACGGGAACAAACCCCTTGCCCGTTGCATACGCAACGGGAGCTGCGAAGATGAACCCCCGCGCTTCCGGCCCGATGACCAAATCGAACTCCAGCCCGTCAAGAAGTTCAACACACCGGTTGACCGCTTCCTTATAGGCTTCGCCATCTGCCAACAGGGTTGTTATATCCTTGAAGCTTATTCCCTCTTTAGGGAAATCCTCTATGACGCGGATCTTGCTATCCAGGTTCATGGATGCCTCCTGATTTTATCATTATGAATGATTCACTTCATTTGCTTGCCAATAGCAGATTTTAAGGCCATGAGATAGCGATATGACTCCGAATCCACAATATTCATCCGTTTGCCGGAATAGGGCACCAGACTGTAAAGAAACCCTTCTTCGCATGTCTCCCGTTCAATCAGCCCATTTTCTGTCAATATCCAGAGGCGGACTTCTTCCTTCAGAACATCCATGGGATCTTTCTCATCATCTGCATATGCGGCACGATTCCAAATCCGGCTTCCAGCCTGACGGAGCTCGCGATATGTGCCTGCCAGGGCGTCCTTCGAGGGGACCAATTGATCAAGAATCACTCCCGTGGCTTCACCCACAGGTTTATTATATAAAATTCCTGTGGCTTTACAAGCTGATTTCCCCCAGATGTAAATACCATGAAGAGGCGGCTGTTCCCATAGAAGAAGCGTATCAATGTCCTCATTGTGAAGATATGAGAAATCCGGATTGACAATGACAGCCAGTGACGCATCGGCGGGACAGTGTCCGAAAAATACAGGAAGCCGGTCTGCCGGATCCGTATCCTGAAGCTCTGCTAACAGGCTTTCCAATGATTCCGGAGTCCAGAGCAGGATTCTGAGCCTGCCGGCGGATCGGTAGGCAGCAGCACTGGCAGCATTGCCGATTGTGATCTGCGGCCATGGCTCAGGGTTAAGGGTTCCCGATATTGGTTCCCCTAAGAACTTCGCTATCGAAGTAAGAGCTTGCCAGTATGACGCCCAGTAATCCCGGAATACGGTCTGTTCTTTATGTATTCCCCAGTTCCTGATCCTAGAATCCCGCATCTGAAGCTGTAATGATTCCACACCATTGAAGGTATTGCGCTCAAGAACAAAAGCCAGATCCACCCTCTGTCCCGGCTTGAATCTTCCAGGATCATGCCAGCGGAATCCAATTGCTTCGAAAATACGGTTGCCGTCATGGGCAATCAGTTTCACATGTTCCTGATTCTTGCCCATTAATCGTCGCTGATCGATAATCAGTCCCTTGTAGAGAAAGACAGGTTTCGGGTTGCCTGGTCCGAAGGGCTCCAAAATATCCAGATCATCCAGAATGGAAAACTGCAGATGCCGTGCTTCCAACATACATTCTGCATGGATTCGCGGAATCAGGTCATCCTCCGTCAAGGAATCCTGTGCATATCTGTTCAGGGCACCGCGAAGTGCATCTATGTTATCCTTATCCAGGGTCATACCTGCCGCCATTTCATGGCCGCCGAACTTCTGCAGCAAATCCTGAGCTGAACACAAGGCTTCGAAAAGGTTGAAACCCTCAATGCTCCTTGCTGACCCCTTAGCGACCCCTTCATTCATATTAAGAAGGATGCATGGCCTGTAATAGCGTTCAACAATCCGTGATGCGACAATGCCGATGACCCCGGGATGCCATCCGATACCAGCGATTACAAAAACCCGCTGATTCAGATGATCCGGCTGACCCTTCAAAACCTCGAGGGCTTCCTCAAAAATCTGCTTT
>CAZEHS010000120.1:0-7738 GCA_964511875.1 uncultured Peptostreptococcaceae bacterium | reverse complement strand
TCTACCAGTCCCAAAAGGCCCTGGACAACTGTAAGAATGCCGTTCGCGAAGGGGGAATAGTCATCCTCGTGGCTTCCGCCAAGGAAGGCTTCGGCGAGCACTGCTTCGAGGAATGGATGCTGACCAAGACTCCGGACGAGATGATTGCAGAAATAAAAAGGAACTTCCGTCTGGGCGGGCACAAAGCCGCTGCCATCTCCATGGTACTCAAGAAAGCACAGGTATTCTTCGTCTCTGACTGGGAACCGGAGCTGGCTCGGAAGGTTAATTTCGTTCCGTTCTCCTCCGCTCAGGAAGCAGTGGATGAAGCCCTTAAGCAGCAGGGGGAAGATGCCAAGGTGATCATCATGCCGGTTGGCGGGTCGACACTGCCGTTGGTGCAAGGGTAATAAGGGTTAAACATAAAGAACAGGAGCCTCCATGGGAGGCCACTGAAAAAGTCGTTTTAGAACCCTAAGGGAGAGATTGCCGCGCTATGCTCGCAATGACAAACATTGAAACCTCAAAATTTCAGTGTGTACGTCATTGAGAGGAGCATAGCTACGTGGCAATCTCTCCCTGATGTGTTTTTCAGTGGTCTCCCGTAATGGTACCTGTTCTTTTTGGTATAACTAACTGTGCAAAAATAAATTGCAGCATGAGCAAAATAAATTTGCTCTTAAACACCGCGTTTGCCATGATGCTTAAGGTTTTTCAAGGCAAGTGCAAAATATATTTGCACTTGCCTTTGATTTTTCTCATGCATTCGGCATTCTGTCACAAGTCCTGCTTATCCTTTGCATATTTAAGATCCTGTGTTTGCAACAGTCATACTGTACATATGGTGCTGCGGTGAATTATGGCATCATAATTGCGATATGAAAGTGTAACCGGTATCTTGCAGCAAAGGTACACTTTCTAAGGAGGTTCATGTATGGAAAACGAAGCTGTAATCGAACAAAAGCTCGCCGCGGAAAAAGCTAAAAGCGTACGTCCCACCAAAATCAGGGCGGGGGTATTCTGGCCGTCCATCCTGGTGGTTGGTGGATCGGCGATCCTGGGCTTGATAAACAATCAGGCATTAACAGATGTGGCCCAAAGAACCTTCATTTGGTCACTGCAGACATTCGGGTGGCTGTTCCAGATCATCTCGGTGGTCTCACTTATCGTCATCGGTGCCATCATGTTTTCAAAGCACGGCAATATCCGTTTTGGCGGGGATCATGCGAAACCCAAATTTCCATTCATGACCTGGTTTGCCATGGCATTGACAGGGGGAATTGCTACAGGGGTGATTACCTACGGCGTTAATGAGCCCATCATCTATTTTGGAAGTATCTACGGTGAGATGGCTCAGACAGGGATGCCGCTAAATACGCCCATGACAGCCGTTTATGCCATTGCACGATGCTTTTACAACTGGACATTCATACCTTATGCGATGTACTCATTGTGCGGACTTTTAGTAGCATACCTCTATTTCAACAAGAAGCAAGCCCTATCCGTTACCGCAACCCTGACCCCACTCTTTGGCGAAAAAGTAACCAAGGGAATTTGGGCAAACGTCATCGATACTCTTGCTTTACTTGCAATTGCACTGGGTTTGGCTTCTTCTCTGGGAGCAGGGATGGCATTGGTGGGATCCGGGTTGGAACAGACATACGGAATACCGGCTGGGCCAGTTTCCTGGGGCATTCTGGCACTGATCACGACAGCAACTTTTACAATCGCCTCTTATGTGGGGCTTGATAAAGGGATTCGTTTCCTGGCCGATTTCAATTCCAAAATATTTTATGTCCTGCTTATACTGCTGATGGTCATTGGACCAACGCTCTATATTTTACGACTTTCAACAGCCGGGATGGCTTATTGGCTGCAGAATTTCTGGATTTGGGGCCTCGATCCCATCGATATCGGTGGGGAATCGCTGGTAATGTGGTGGACCCTGTACGACTGGGCTATTTGGATTGCTTATGCGCCTTTGATGGGAATCTTCCTGGCTATGATTTCTTATGGACGCACCATCCGCGAATTCCTGATTATCAACTGGATCCTTCCCTCCGTTTTTGGTCTGGTCTGGTTTGGAATCTGGGGCGGTACAGCTCTATACTGGCAGCAAAACGGCACGGTGGATCTTATCAAAACGATCAATGAAAGCGGAGCTGTTGCAGGACTATGGACTTTCCTGGCCCATATGCCCATGGGAATTGTCCTGATTCCGATCGTCATGCTGACACTTGTCATATCATTTGCAACTGCTGCGGATGCCATGACCACTACCATCGCATCCCTGTGCACCCAGGATTCAACCCATGACCATGAGCCGCCTACCTGGCAGAAAATACTGTGGGGCGTTTCAATCGGAGCTATTGCTTTCTTCATGGTGGCATACGGCGGTGGAGAGCAGGGGGTCGATGGTGTGAAATATCTGGCTGCGGCTGGTGGCACCATGGTTTTGTTCATATTCGTCCTTCAAGTGATTTCAACCATCAAGGTATTTTTCATCGATAAGGTCATGACAGGCAACGAAGAACTACCGGAGGTCACGAATGTCATTGATTAAAGCACGTGAAGACTCAGATACTCTGATTCTGGGAACACCGATCTGTATGGCTGATTTCATGACAGTAGCCCGTCATGGCGCACGTGTTGAATTCTCGAATGTCTATCAGGCACGGGTTCAAAAGTCCCGTGCACTGGTTGAACGATGGATTCAGGAAGGCCGCATCATGTACGGAATCACAACGGGCTTCGGAGCCCTGTGCACGGAAGTCATCTCTCCTGAAAAAACCGCCCAGCTCCAGCGTAACATCATACTTTCCCATTCAACCTCAGTTGGCGAACCGCTCAGCGTGGAAGAAGTACGGGGCACTCTGCTGATGATGCTTCAGAATATGGGGCAGGGATATTCTGGAGTCCGATTGGAAATGTTGGAAATGCTCCGAGAATTCCTGAATAGAGGGCTGACACCCTTCGCACCGAAGGAAGGCTCCGTTGGATACCTTTCTCCGGAGGCACATATGGCTTTGGTGTTGATCGGAGAAGGGCAGGCGTACGTTGAAGGTGTTCTGACGCCGGGTAGGGATGCACTTGAAAAAGTGGGTCTTGAGCCAATCGTATTATCTTCTAAGGAAGGTCTTGCATTGGTCTCAGGAACCACATGTGTTACCGCTCTGGGTGCACTTGCGCTTCACGATCTGCAGAATGCTGCCCATGCGGCAGATATCATCGGGGCGATGAGTCTTGAGGTGCTTAAGGGCACGACCAGGGCCTTTGATGACAGGTTGATGGGTATCCGACCCCATACGGATCAAAGGAAAACGGCAGAAAATGTCCGCCGCATTCTCGGAGACTCACCGCGGGCAATTGCCAATGCAGGGATACGCCTTCAGGATGCACTATCAATCCGCTGTATTCCTCAGCTTCACGGGGCGGCGAAGAAAACCCTGAGACATGCACTGGAAACAATAGAAATCGAGATGAATTCCTGTTGTGACAACCCGATAATCTGGCCGGAAGGGGACGACGGGGAAGCCATTTCAGGCTGTAATGCAGACTCCTCTTATGTTGGCATTGCAATGGATACAGCCTGTATTGCAGGGACCATGATTGCGAAGATGTCGGAACGCCGGAACAACCGGCTTATAGATGGCAACCTGTCAGAGATGCCGTGGTTCCTGATTAAGAATCCGGGTCTGAATTCCGGAATGATGATTCCGCAGTATACCCAGGCTGGGCTTCTGAATGATATGAAGATCCTGTCAGCCCCCTCCTCGGTAGACAACATTTCAACCTGCGGTAATCAGGAAGACTACGTCGCAATGGGCTATAATGCATCGAAAAAAGCCCGGCAGATTGCAGAAAAACTGGAGTATATCCTTGCAATCGAGCTGCTATCCATAACTCAGGCCCAACAGTTCACAGAAGACGGCCTGGAGCCGGGAAGCGTGTCGAAAGCCATACTGGTCGAAATCGCAAAAACAGTACCGATGATTGAGGAAGATATCTTCCTGTACCCCCATATCCTCACACTGAGAGAACTGATCCACTCGACACGCATCGTTGCACTGGCGGAAAATGAAATAGGAGGTCCTTGCCTAAGCCATGAAAGTACAGATAGATCTTCGTAGGATTTTCCTGACACCACCGATCTCAATGATGGAAAAACTGATACTGTTTGTGATGCTGACAGGAACGTTCATGTTCTTTTTCAAGCCTCTGCAGTTTTCACCCATGTCACCGCTGGAAGCAGCCTTTACTGCGTCCATTCCGGCGCTGAGCCTATCTTGGGGTTGGCTGGTGCTGCTGAGATCACTGTTCTGGAAACGTCAGTTTATGAAGCGATAGGTGCTTCAGATGAAAAGATGAGTTACATCCCAGCATGAAAACAAACGCCTCTGATTCAAATCAGAGGCGTTTGTTTTCTGTGCAGCGATCTTAAGTTTCAGAGATCTGTTCCAGTTGGGGTCATTTGGGTTTAGAAGCCTTGCAGGCGTAACCTTTGAGAATGGCGGAAAAGTAGCCGATGATCCTGTTCACTTGGGCCTCTACATCGATGGGTTCATCACTGTTTTTCACCCGGAGCAGGTAGCTTTCAAAGAGCAGGACCAGGATATCATTGATTTCAGGAATCCGGCTTTCCTTGAAATACCCTTGATCTGCACAGAGTTTCAGAGCTTCAAAGTCACGTTTGTAGATATTGGTCTCTAAAAGCATGGGGAGTAGGTCCTCTGAGAGGTTTTCCAGATCCTCAGGATAGATTTCATAATAGCGCCTTACAGAATCGTTGAATTCAAACCGTTGAACCGCGAAAAAAACATTGTAGTAGTGGTCCGGGTATGTAAAGGCTTCGGTGGCAAAATGCCTCCAGATTTGGATAAATCGTAGAAAACCGTCATCCGGCTGATTTAATTCCCTGAGCTTGAGAAGATAACTGCGGAGGTATTTCAGGGACGCGTAAAAGGCCAGATGGTCCAGATTTTCAAAATAGCTGTAGAGGGTGGCACTGTTGTAACCGGCTAGATCAGCGACCTTCCGGATGGTCAGGCCGCCGAGACCCTCCTGCTCCAGGATTGTTTGTGCAGCATCTATGAAATAGCGCATGGTGCGGATTTGTCTGAGGTTTTTTTTCATGTTCATCGCTCCTTACCCTCGATTATACCTTTAAACGGGGCAGAAGAACATCTAAAGCAGTTAATTAATCGATATATAAAAATAAATCGATAGTATTTAAATAATCGTGATTGATTTAACAGAAAAATCGGATATAATAGCATCATACATCTCTATACCATGGTGGGTGTGTATAAAATTTGCAAATATGAGGAGGTTCCCTGATGCGTCTGGAAATAGGTAATTTTCATGTCCGTGAAGCAGTATTCGGTGATAGGACAGCTTTCTGTGACGGTGTACTGACCATTAACAAGCAGGAGGCTCTGGCTTACGTGATGGAGGATGAGCATATCACAAAGGCGGATATCGAAATCACAAAGCCCGGAGATGCTGTTCGGATTGTGCCGGTGAAGGAAGCGATTGAGGCTCGGTGCCGTGTGGGCCGGGAAGTGCCGGTGTTCCCCGGTGTGACCGGTGACGTGGCTGCAGTGGGGGACGGTGTGACCCATGCATTGAAGGGCTGCAGTGTTCTGGCAGTGGGCATGGAAATGGGAAGCTTTGGCGACGGCCTCATAGACATGAGCGGTGAAGGGGCAAAATCCACTCTGTTTTCACAATTGATCAACATCTGCCTGGTTGTGGATACCGATGAGAATTTCGAGCGTCATGAGCAGCAGAAGAAAAACCATGCACTCCGATGGGGCGCTCACAAGCTGGCTGAGTACCTGGGACTCACCGTTCAGCTGATGGCTCCGGAGGATAAGGAAATATTCGAGCTGGAGCCGATCACCAAGCGGCCTCAGCATGTGACGGAACTACCTTCTGTGGTTTATGTGATGCAGGTCCAGTCGCAGATGGAGGAAATGGGTTACAATGATTTGGTATACGGATGGGATACCAACCACTTCGTTCCCACGTTCATGCACCCCAATGAAGTGCTGGACGGCGCGGTGATTTCCGGTTCCTTCATGCCCTGCTCGTCGAAATGGTCCACCTACGATTTTCAGAACTGCCCAACCATCAAAAGCCTATATCAGGAACACGGTAAAACAATCAATTTCCTCGGCGTTATCATGTCCAATCTGAACGTTGCCCTGGAACAGAAACGACGGTCTGCCATTTTCGTTGCTCAAATGGCCAAATCCCTGGGTGCCGATGGTGCCATTCTGGCAGAGGAAGGGTACGGCAACCCGGATGCTGATTTCATCGCCTGTTTCGTCGCTTTGGAAGATGCGGGCGTGAAGACTGTCGGCATGACCAATGAATGTACGGGCCGGGATGGGGGATCACAGCCTCTGGTGACCCTGGATATCAAGGCAAATGCCATTGTCTCCTGTGGAAACGTTTCCGAGATGATTGAACTGCCCGCCATGCCTAAGGTGATCGGAAATCTGCAGTCCCTTGCGGATCATGGCCTGTCCGGTGGCTGGTCCTTTGATGAGAAACTAGGTTCCTCCGTAAGAGCGGATGGGTCGATTGTTATGGAAAATAATTCAATGTTCTGCGGTGACATGGTCCTTGGCTGGTCATCCAAAACAATGAAGGAATTTTAGGGGGAGCACAATGAAAAAGACGATTCTATATATCAACCAATTTTTCGCCGGAATCGGCGGAGAAGAAAAGGCGGATCATGAGCCGGAAATCCGGGAAGGCCTTGTGGGTCCGGCCCTGGCTCTGAATACAGCACTTGAAAATGCGGAAGTGACCCATACCATCATCTGCGGTGATAACTTCATGGGGAGTAACGAAGCGGAAGCGGTGAGCCGGATCATGGCCATGCTGGAAGGTCTGGAATTCGATATTTTCTTTGCAGGCCCTGCTTTTCAGGCAGGCCGGTACGGAAACGCCTGCGGTGTTATTTCCAAGGCTGTGAAAGCCCGATTCGGAGTGGAAGCCATAAGCTCCATGCATGAAGAGAATCCTGGAGTACAGATGTTTAAGAAGGATCTTTACATTTTCCCCGGCGGGAAAAGTGCAGCTGCCATGAAGAGTGATGTGGAGAAGATGGCCGCATTGGGAGACCGGCTTCTGGCTGGGGAGAAAGAAATCACTGCCGAAGATGCAGGCTTCTATCCACGGGGGATCCGACATCAGGTGTGGCGTGCAGACGGGCGTCCTGCCAATGAGAGGGCCATCGAAATGCTCCTGAACAAGCTTCATGACAGACCCTATGTATCCGAGCTGCCGATCCCTTACATTGAAAAGGTTGCCATAGCTGCCCCCATCAAAGATCTGAAGACTGCAAAGATTGCCATGGTCACAACTGGGGGTATCGTTCCCGTCGCAAACCCTGATCGCATTCAATCTGCTTCTGCCACCCGATGGGGCCGTTATGACCTGACTGGGATGGAAAGATTGGAAGGGGGAGTCTTCAAAACCATCCATGCCGGATTTGACCCAGCGGCCGCTGATGCGGATCCCAACGTGGTCATGCCCATCGATGCCATGCGTGCGTATGAAAAAGAAGGAAAAATCGCCGCCTTCCACAAGTACTTCTACTCAACAGTCGGTACGGGGACCACGGAAGCGGAAGCAGCCCGGATGGCTCGGGAGATTATTCCCTTCTTGAAAGAGGACGGCGTGGATGCCATCATCCTCACCTCGACCTGAGGGACCTGTACTCGTTGCGGCGCAACGATGGTGAAAG
>CAZEHS010000119.1:0-7755 GCA_964511875.1 uncultured Peptostreptococcaceae bacterium | reverse complement strand
ATGGGGCGAAATTACCGAGGAGGCCCGATCGGCCATCGATCATGAGCAGCATCGCCACTTCAGACCTGAATTCCTCAACCGTCTTGATGAAATTGTACTCTATAAGCCATTGACCCAAAGTGAAATGCTGCAGATAATCGACCTTCTGATTGCGGATGTTGAAAGGAGGCTCAAGGACCGTCAAATGACTCTAGAGCTTTCGTCTGAGGCAAAACATCACGTACTGGACGAAGCCTATGATATCCACTTTGGCGCCAGACCTTTGAAGAGATTTCTACAGAAACACGTTGAAACCATGTTGGCAAAGGCGATCCTCAAAGGAACTGTTCAGGACGGCTGTCATGTTGTGATTGATTATGGTGCAGACGGACTGATGATCAGCGGAGCGGCTTAGAAACTTAGAATATGCCATAACTTAGCAGTTTTATTGCTAGCGGTCCGGGGTATGAAGCAAAATACACCGATGTCCTGATCGGTGAGCCTGAAAATGGATGAGGAGGGCCCCCCATGAAACTAAACCCGGATCAGCATAATCGTTTCATTCAGCTGGTAGAGCTGACTAAAAAGCCGGTTGAGCATTTAAGTCATGAATGTGAAGCTGCGTTTTATATCATGAGCCTGCATAAGGAATTATTCTTAAAAGTAGGCAGTTATGTGGATGAGAACGGTATCGATTTTGAAAATTGCCTGGAGGAACAGGAGTTCAGCGCCGGTTACAGGGTTATGGTCAGACTGGCTCACAACCTCTTCAATGGTGGTTCGTCCTCTGACATATCACCAGTGGATCTGATTATTCTGGATAAGGAGAATTTCCTTGGAGCACTTGAGGCTATCAGAATCCGAGGATCGAAGATTTGGTGATAAGAAAATGAGCAATAAAAGAAACGATTCTGTGTTCATACAGAATCGTTTCTTGTGTTTTTATATTGCTGTCAGACCATCTGAATCGCAGTCTTTAAAGATCCTCATGGCTGCTGGTTATCCTTAACGAAAGTCATTTTATGGAAGCTGGCTTGATTTATTCTTGGGTTTGGATTAAAATGAGGTAGGACTTAAGACCCGGAGGACCTGATAATGGACCTGTTAACCCTTGAAAAGGTGAGGATGTACTTCCTGAAATACATAGTCTTTCTGATTCCGGCAATGATAATCGCATCTAAAGGTTTTTCTGATTTGTGGATTGCAGGTCAGAAACAGCCATACCTAGCATTGATACTTCTGATGCTCTCTATTGTGACTGCCCTCATGCTGCTCACCATGGCATCTGTATTCTTCTACCTGTCATACCGGCAGTTTTGGATTCCCCCGGGAAAACTGATTCTGCTGATTACGGGAATGAAACTGTTTTTCGACTATTCCCTGGGAAACACTCTGGGATATTTGGAACTGGGAATGGCGGTTGAAATGTGGCTCTTTTGGGGTGTTATGGCTTGCCGTAAGAACCGTAGAAGGTCGGAACAATTCTGAAACGATTCTCGTTCACTATTTAAGAGCCTTGTGTGGGTATCCCAGGATATCCATTCAAGGCTCTTCATTCATAATCCATAATGGGAGATCTCATGGCGCTTAATCTTTCACTGATCTTGGTTTTCATCATGCTGGTTACCAGCTCTTTAAAGGGTATTACCATATTATATCCACTGACCGCAGGGCTGGTTATTTTTGTCCTGATTTCATTAAAGGATGGATACAAACCTTGGGAAATCACCCGAATGATCTGGAATGGCATCAGAAAGCCTTCTAAAATCTATGAGATAACACTTTTGGTAGGGGCCTCTGCTTCCCTTTGGATGTCCTGCGGAACAGTGCCGTTTTTTATTTACCATGGGTTAAGCTTCATAACACCGGAACTTTTTGTTGTCTCCATATTCCTCATAACGTGTCTTTTGGCATTGGCAATCGGCTCCGCTTTTGGAACTGCGGGCATCATCGGGGTGGTGTTCATGGTCATGGCACGGGCAGGAGGGGTTAATCCAAACCTGGCAGCCGGTGCAATCATAACAGCTGCATACTTCTGTGAGCGGTCAACCCCGCTTTCTTCCTGTGCCAATCTGGTGGCAATCCTGACCGGTACGGATCTTTATGGATATCTGAAAAAACTTTTCACAGGTACCGTGATTCCATTTGCGGGGACTGTTGCCATATATCTTCTGCTCTCATTTCAAAACCCTCTTCACGGAGATTTCAGCGGAGTGAGCGAAGCCTTGGAACTGCTATTCAATCTGAGCCCTATGGTCATGCTTCCTGCTGCCGTTGTTGTCATATGTGTGGGTTTCAAGGCAGATGTGAGGCTGACACTGCTGTTTAGCATCATAGCTGCGATTGCAGTCGGGATTCTAGTCCAGTCTCAGACGCTGGCAGATACTGTACGCGTGCTGCTGTCAGGCTATCATCTGAATCCTGATGAAGCTCTGGCATCCAGCCTGCAGAGCGGCGGCATGGCGGCCATGATACGGCCGATCCTTATCATTGCGGTGGCTTCAGCATATTCAGGCATATTCGAAGGGACACGAATGCTGATTCATTTTGAAAAAACAGTGGCAAAGCTCGCAGGCCGGTTCGGCAGGTTTTCAGCGGTGCTTGCGACAAGCACGGTAAGTGCCTGCTTCGGCTGCAGCCAGACTTTTGCAATAATCACGACACATCAGTTCATGGAGCCTTATTATCATAAGTCGCAAACCGGCCGTTCAGACCTGGCTCAGGATATTGGAAATACAGCTGTGCTGATTCCGGCTCTCATTCCATGGAATGTGGCTTTCACCATTCCTGCAGCGATATTATCAGTAGATGCAGGATTCATCCCTTATGCATTTTTTCTTTATATGGTACCTCTGTTCATGTGGGGGAGGTCGTTTGTACAATCTTCGAAAAACGTTTAGAATAAGGGTAGAATCTATGGCGGAGGTAAATAGGCATGTATGAAATTTTTTCCCTGATCATGAAGTATGTTTTGGCTCTTGTAATTTATCTCTTCATCATCAGGGTTGTCAGACTCATATATCTGGATATCAAAACAATCACAGCAGGAGAAAATGCGGTTGCTCTACTGCCTCATCTGAAGCTGCTGACTCCAGTCATCGGCAAGAACGGCGAGGCCGTGGCTGAGTTATATCCCTTGCTGAGATCCAGTACGCTTATCGGAAGAGCTTCCAAGTGCAGCGTTATCCTGCCGGACCCGTATATATCATCCGAACATGTGCGGATAGAAAAGGTCAAGGACCATTTTTTCATTGAGGATCTGAAAAGCGCCAACGGGACCTTGCTTAATAATGTAAAACTAGAGACACGCACCGAGCTTAGGCATGGGGACCGGATATCCGTCGGCGGTATGGATCTTCTCTTTTCCGAAGGCGGCAGGTGAGATGATGAAAGATTACATTAAAAATACTGCGGGTGTCAGTGCCCTGGGACCCATCCATATGGTTGCTCTTGTAGATGTAGGTTTGTTTTCCCTGCTTTCACTGCGCAGCGGCTCATTTGAACCGAAAACCCTGGGCCTGGGCGTCGCTATGGCAGCGCTGGCATATCTCACGAGTTATCTGCTGAGCCGGTTCCGGATGGGAGATTCCTATATATGTGCCATTGTATCCATGCTGGTCAGTCTGGGCTTAATGATGCAGTTCAGGTTATCACCGGAAACAGGATTCAAACAGTTCATCTGGTTTCTTCTGGGGACGGCGATTTTTCTGACTGGCAATGGATTATTCGTGTTATGGCATGAGAAGATTCGTTCTGTCTGGCTGTTCTACGGAGGGATGATCGCACTGTTCATAATCACCCTCGTGCTGGGTACCGAACTGAACGGTGCCCGTAACTGGATTATAATAGGCGGTTTTACGATGCAGCCGTCGGAATTCATTAAAATTCTTTTCGTTTTTTTTATGGCGGCCTATGTCACTGAGCCTGAGTCGTTGCGATTGAATTACAAGAACTACTCAGCGGGTCCTAAATGGGTGCTGATGGCATTGGTATTCGTATTGCTCGGATTCTTTGCAATAGAAAGGGAATTTGGCACAGCACTGCTTATGTTCATGGTCTATCTATCATTTTTGTATGTCTTTGAAAGGGATATTCTTTTTTTTCTTGGGAATGCACTTGTGGCAGGAGCCGGTGGAGCTGTGGCAATCCGATTCATTCATCATCTGCAGGTCAGAGTGGATACATGGCTGGATCCCTGGTCGGATGTTGCAGGAAAGGGATACCAGATCACACAGTCGCTCTTTGCTATCGGTACCGGCAGTTTCTTTGGTACGGGAATCGGTCTGGGACACCCGGAATACATTCCGGCAGTTCATACGGATTTCGTTTTTGCGGCTATTTGCGAAGAAACAGGGATATTCGGTGGAATAGCAATTGTACTTCTCTTTTTCCTGCTGGTGTATCGAGGCATCAAAATCGCACTTCGGCTCAAGGATCGGTTCACGAAGTCCGTAGCATTCGGGTTGACCATCACTATCGGATTTCAGACATTCATCATTATCGGCGGTGTTATAAAACTGATCCCGCTGACAGGAATCACTCTGCCCTTCATCAGCTATGGCGGTTCATCACTGATTGCCAGTTATATCACATTGGGGATCCTGCAGGCATTATCTGGACCCATATTGAGAAAGGAGGTGGCGACAATTGAAGATGGATTCGATCAATAGCAGAGTCCTGAACGTGTTCATCGCCATCGGCCTTCTTTTTGCTTGCCTTGTTGGAACTCTGACCTGGTTTGAGCTTCAGGGAAAAAATTCCATTATGAACAGTGCTTACAATCGTCGCCTAATGGCAGAGGAGGAGCAGATCCTACGAGGAAGCATCCTGGATAGAAAAGGTGTCATACTTGCCCAAACAGAGGAAAAAGACGGAGTCAGCACGCGTCTTTATCCATTCAGCGGGCTGTATACCCATGTGATCGGATATGATTCAATCACCTATGGCAAGTCACTGCTGGAATCAAGATTCAACGCAGCTCTTCTGGGAAAGGACGGGCTGGAGATCATAGACAGGTTCGGTAGCATGATAACCGGAGAAAAACGAGTAGGACACAGTCTTGTTCTCACTGTGGATAACGACCTTCAGAAAAAAGCCCGGGAACTCATGGGGAGCAGTCGCGGAGCGATTGTGGCGATGAATCCTAAAACCGGTGAGATCCTGGCAATGGTCAGCACACCGGATTTTGATCCGAATGCTGGAGGACTTGAAGAAAAATGGCCGGAACTTGTGGAGGATCCAAACAGTCCGCTCCTTCCCAGGGCAGTGATGGGACTTTATCCGCCCGGATCCACATTCAAAGTGGTCACGGCGGCTGCAGCCATTGAAAACGGACTGGCCGATACAACGTTTGATGACGCAGGAACGATTGTTATTGACGGAAAGACATTCCAGAATTATGCCGGTAAAGCGTACGGACCTCTGGATATGACGAAGGCTGTTTCAGTATCGAGCAATGTATATTTCTCACAGCTTGCCGGTCTTGTCGGCGCGAAGCCCCTGAGGGATAAGGCAGTTAAAGCAGGATTCACTGAACAGCTCACTTTCGATCTGCCGCTGACCATGAGTCGGATCGGCACTCCGGATATGGGAAAAACCGAGCTTGCCGCGACTGGAATCGGCCAGGGAAAGCTTTTGGCAACTCCCCTGCAGATGGTAATGATCAGTGCGGGCATTGCAAACGACGGAATCATCATGAAACCCTATCTGGTGGGAAACACCTCCGATGTAACCGGTAAAATCCTCAAAACAACTCAGCCCCAAGCGCTTTACCAGTTCACTGACGCTGCGGTTGCAGATGCCGTCACTGACATGATGATCGGGGTCGTGGAGAGCGGTACAGGTACGAAGGCAAGGATATCCGGCACCGCTGTGGCTGGCAAGACAGGAACTGCCCAGAACGAAAAAAGTGCGCAGGGTGAAGGCTTTGACCACGCCTGGTTCATCGGTTTCGCTCCAGCGGATAATCCGGAGATAGCCGTGGCTGTTATTCTGGAGTATCAGGGCAAGGGAGGCGGGCAGGCTGCAGCGCCCATCGCCGGCAGTGTGATGAATACCTGGTTGAAGTCGATACGGAATTAAGGATCAATTGTGGTCTGAAGAGGAGACATCGTAATGGATTCATCCAAGATACTTTTTGTAGCCGATCGAACTGAGTGGCGGTCATGGCTTAGCAAAAACTTCGATCATGAGCGGGAGGTATGGTTGAACTTTCCGAACAAATCCTCATCCAGACAGAAGATTTCATACAATGATGCGGTTGAGGAAGCGCTTTGTTTCGGATGGATCGATAGTACGGCTAAGGCCTTTGACGCAGAAAGCCATATCCAGCGATTCACTCCACGGAACCCTAAAAGTTTCTATTCTCAACCGAATAAAGAGAGGCTGAAATGGCTGGATCAGCAGAATCTGCTGCACCCATCAGTGAAAGAAGCTGTTAAGGGCGTTCTGGAGGAGAAATTTGTCTTCCCGGAGGATATCATTCAGGTTATCAAAAGTGATGAAGCGGCCTGGAAGAATTATATCCGATTCTCTCCATCGTATCAGCGGATACGGGTTGCATACATCGATGGAGCCCGCAGCCGGCCGGAGGAATTCGAAAAGCGGCTGGCGAATTTCATTCGAAAAACCCGGGAAAATAAGCTGATCGGTTTTGGCGGCGTAGACAAGTTCTACTGATTTTGAATACGGATGGAGGAATCGGATTGCGGACAGTACTTACGATAGCGGGATCGGATTGCAGCGGGGGAGCCGGCATACAGGCGGACTTAAAGACCATTGGCGCACATAGGCTTTACGGCATGAGCGTTCTGACTGCCCTGACTGCTCAGAACACCACTGGTGTACATGGCATCACTGAAGTGGATCCTTATTTTGTGGGCCAGCAGATTGACTGCGTGATGAACGATATCTTTCCGGATGCGGTCAAGATAGGCATGGTCTCCACTACTGAAATCATAGAGATTGTAGCACTTAAGCTAAAATACTATGAGGTCTCCAACCTGGTCGTTGATCCCGTGATGCTTTCAAGCAGCGGAAGACCGCTGCTGAACGATAATGCTGTCGAGGCTCTGGTCACCAGACTTTTGCCTCTGGCGGACATCATTACGCCGAATATTCCGGAAGCCATGAGCTTATCCGGATTCGATATTCAAAACGGGGACGATATGATCCGCGCAGCTGGGAAAATTGCAGAAAAATTCAGCGGCTTCATCCTGATAAAAGGCGGGCACAGGCAGGGCACAGCAGATGACCTGCTTTACGGTCATGGCGAGATCCGATGGTTTAAAGGCGAACGAATCGATAATGAAAACACCCATGGAACGGGCTGCACCCTATCCTCTGCCATCGCCTGCAGCCTGGCCGCAGGCCACAGCATGCCTGAGAGCGTGGGCCGTGCCAAAGACTATATCACTCTTGCCCTGAAAGCGCAGCTTAATCTCGGCAGAGGATGCGGTCCCCTGAACCACTGCGTGCTGTGAGGCATTCAAAGATTTTACAGATGACAACAAGGCCGCAGAAATTTCTGCGGCCTTGTTGAGTGATGAAGAAATCTAACAGACGAATCACTTACTCATGCAGTGTCTTTAGGGTTTCCTCCACTGGATCGATGAACCTGAAATCGGGATTGCTGCTGTTGCTGCAGTGCTCCCACATGTCTTCAAAATATAGGGCGCCCCCCGGTCCGGTATTGATCCAGACTGTTCCCAGCTTTTCGTAGGCGCTGATGGTTTTTCGACAGAAATCGGCTTTCCGAGAAGGGGTCCCTGTTTTTTT
>CAZEHS010000118.1:0-7759 GCA_964511875.1 uncultured Peptostreptococcaceae bacterium | reverse complement strand
TTTCAGCAGGCAGGCAAGCGCCTTGGGGCACCTGGCGCACACGTCCAGGGCGGAGCTGTGCCCCCGGGAGCCTGGTCACTGATAGTTGAAACCATTCGCAGCCTGACCGATCGTCAGGTTGTTGTGATTACTCCGGGAGAAGCCGATGCCAATCTGCTGATGGGTCAGCTCATCTCTGAGGCGAGTGAGCTCACAGCGGTGCATCTGCCTGCAAGGGATCGTGTGTTCTTCAAGTCCATCGCTCACAGCGGTCATTTGGATCAGGCTCGTATGAAGGCGCTTCACGAGATGCTGGAATCCCCTCCGGTGATCGTTGCATCCGCTGAATCCTTGTTGGACAGACTGCCGGACCCGACCGAATTCATCAATACGATCATGACACTGAAAATCGGAGACCGGGTGGAATTGCCGTCTGTTCTCAGCCAGCTGTTCGTGTGGGGATATGAACGGGTGGAGTTGGTTGAAGGACCAGGCCAATTCTCCGTACGCGGTGATATTTTTGATGTGTTCGTACCTATTTATGAGGATCCCATCCGTATTGAACTCTTTGATGATGAGATTGATTCCATCAGAACCTTCGCCATTGAGGATCAGCGCTCTCAGGATAAGCAGGACTACGCCGTCCTGTGCCCGGCAGGGGAGATTTTCCTGTCGGATGCTCAGATGAAGAGGCTTATGAAGGCTTTCAAAGATGAAGAAGCCATTCTTGAGGGAAAAAAGGCGATGCAGGAATCCCTTAGCTGGTGCCGCCAGCTGCAGGAAGGTTTTTCTGAAAATCGCAGCTTCGATGATCTGCGAAAATATACCGGATACCTCCCGGAATTCAAGTATAATTTTCTGAGCTACTGCAGTCCCGACGCAGTCGTGATCTATTTGGACTGGCAAAGGACCTGGGAAAAGACAGAATTCGAATACCGCGAATTCCTGGACCGCTATCAGCTTTTCCTCGAAAAGGGCGAGGGTCTTCCTGGGCAGTACCGTATGATTTTCAATCCGGAAGAGTCGCAGCTGAAAACGCGTATATTCAGGAGCCTGGCACTGCTCAGGGGGGGAGACCGTCCGGATTCCGGTGCGGATTACCGCCTGCTCACATTATCTGAGGCTCCGTCATTCTATGGAAAAATCGAGGATATGTCTTCAGATATCCGAAAGTGGCAGGTCCGCGGCTATAAGATCATTTTGGCTACCGGTGGACCTGACAGGACTTCACGGCTTTTTTCGGACCTTCAGCAGGATGGCCTGTCCATCCAGATCGAAGGAGTTGAATCACCCGGGATTATGACCGGGCAGTGCATGATTTCTTCTGAGTCCCTGAGTGCGGGATTCCGATGTGAGGAATCCAGGCTCATCGTTCTCAGTGAGCATGAGCTGTTCGGCATTCAAAAGAAATCCAAAAGAACCCGCAAGAATTCAGGGAGGCTGATTCAGTCTTTCAATGAGCTTCAGGTCGGGGACCTGGTTGTTCACGAGCATCATGGAGTCGGAAAGTACCTGGGTGTGGAACAGCTTAAAGTTGATGACCTCCGGAAAGACTATTTGAAAGTCCAGTATCAGGGTGAGGATTTTCTCTATATTCCGATTGAACAGATGGAGCTCATTCAAAAATATATCGGATCCGAGGGCGCATCCGCCAAGCTCAACCGTCTTGGAGGGGCTGACTGGTCAAGAACAAAGGCAAAGGCGAAAAAAGCCATTGAGGACATGACAGATGAACTGCTGGAGCTTTATGCCCAGAGGCGTCAGATCCCAGGACATGCCTTTGCACCTGATACTCCATGGCAGCGGCAGCTGGAGGATGGGTTCCTTTATGAGGAAACACCGGACCAGCTGAAATGCATCGAGGAAATCAAGGGAGACATGGAAAAGCCGGAATCCATGGACCGTCTCCTATGCGGCGATGTAGGATTCGGAAAGACGGAAGTGGCTCTCAGAGCTGTATTCAAAGCAGTAATGGAAGGGAAACAGGCTGCGTTCCTGGTCCCTACCACCATTCTGGCACAACAGCATTACAACACCATGGTGGAGCGCTTCGCCGCTTATCCGGTGCATGTGGAAGTCCTCAGCCGGTTCCGGTCCAAAAAAGAGCAGGAACTGATTCTGCACAATCTGTCGGCCGGAGTTGTCGATGTGGTTGTCGGGACGCACCGGCTCCTTTCAAAGGATATAACATATAAGGATCTGGGCCTCCTGGTGGTGGATGAAGAGCAGCGGTTCGGGGTGCGCCACAAGGAAGCCATCAAGACCATCAAGAAGAATGTAGATGTCCTGACACTGACGGCAACGCCAATCCCCCGAACCCTGCACATGTCTTTGATAGGTGTACGGGATATGAGCATCATTGAAGACCCTCCAGAGGACCGGTATCCGATCCAAACCTATGTCGTTGAGGAAGATCCCCTGATGATCCGTGAGGCAATCCTTAAGGAAGTTGAACGGGGTGGGCAGGTGTATTTTGTCCATAACCGTATCGAGGACATCGACCGGATCACAGGTTCTCTCGCAGAGCGGATGCCGCAGGCGCGCTTCCGGTTTGCTCATGGCCAGATGGCGGAACATCAGCTGGAAAACATCATGAAGGACTTTTATCATCACGAAATCGATGTTCTGGTCTGCACGACCATCATAGAGACAGGCCTTGATATCTCCAATGTAAATACCATCATCATCAACGATGCCGATCAGATGGGTCTTTCACAGCTGTATCAGCTTCGGGGCAGGGTGGGACGCAGCAATCGGCTGGCATACGCTTATCTGATCTATCCGCGGAACAAGGTGCTTTCAGAGGTGGCAGAAAAGCGGCTCAGAGCAGTTAAAGAGCTGGTGGAACTGGGTTCTGGCTTTAAAATCGCCATGAAGGACCTTGAGATCCGTGGTGCAGGCAATCTGCTGGGTTCCTCTCAGCACGGACATATGGCAGCCATCGGATATGATCTGTACTGCAAGATGCTGGAGGAGACGGTCAGGAGTCTGAAGGGGACACCTGTGATTCCTGTGATTGAAACGACGGTAGAACTGTCAGCTGCCGCCTATGTACCCGAGGGCTACATTCCTGACGACAGACAAAAAATGGAAATTTATAAGAAGATCGCAGCGATCCATAACCGTAAGGACCTATACCGTGTCCAGGAAGAACTGGAGGACCGGTTCGGCACCATACCGGACCCTGTTGAGACGCTGATGAGGATCGCACATATCAAGGCAATGGCACAGGGTTTGATGATCGAGTTGCTGACTGAGGATCCGCAGCGGGTACAGATGCTGTTCCATCCTACCGCCAAGATCAACCCCCTCATTGTGGTGGAAGGCCTGGCCCGGTTTGAAAAAAGCCTGAGCTTCAACGGAGGCAAACGACCATTTTTTGCAGTGAGAAAGCCTAAAAAATATACACGGGATGCACTGTTGAAGCATATTGAAACCATATTGGAACATCTGGGTAGTATTCATACCCCTGAAAATTAATTATAATGGTCTTGTAAGCCTAAAAGGAGTTGGATATGTTGCTGAATAAAGGTAGGAATCTGGTGGTCCTCGCAATCGCATTGATGCTGGCGGCGAGTGCTCTGTCCGGCTGTGGTTCTGCGATCAAAGAGAAAGACACGGTGGCCACCGTTGACGGGGTCCCCATCAAGATGGATATTTTGGAAAAAAACTTTCTTTTGATTGAAAAAACCTATAAGGAAATCTATGGCGAGGCGATCATGACTGAGCAGATCAACGGAAAATCAGTCAGAGCCATCGTTTTGTCTGAAACACTGGACAACCTTGTGGATGACGAGCTGGTAATCAAAAAGCTCGAGAGTGAGCAATTCAAGGTTGCAGATGATGACGTTGAAAAACGGTACATCGATTTTACAGTGAATGAGCTGGATAAGAATCCTGAGAACAAGAAGTTCTATGAAGAAAACGGGATCGGTAAGGAATTCATACGAAACGCCATTCGATCGCAGATTTATGTCAATGAATTCGAAAAACGGGTGAATGATGATGTTCTTCTTAAAAGCAGGGACATGGACACGGTTTTCAAGGGGTATGTGGTTCAGGTGAAGGCCAGTCATATCCTGGTCGAACAGGAAACAAAGGCCAAAGAGATAACGGATAAGCTGAAAAAAGGAGGGGATTTCGCTGCGCTGGCCAAGCTTGAATCCCTGGATCCCGGCAGTGCTGCAAAAGGCGGCGATCTTGGCTTTTTCAAACGCGGGGCTATGGTAAAGGAATTTGACAGTGTGGCATTTTCCTTGAAGCCCGGAGAGATCAGTGAACCGGTCAAAACCCAGTTCGGCTACCATATCATCCAGGTGAATGCCCTGAAGACGGTACAGAACATGCTGGACGAAGGCGCTACTGAGGATCAGATGAAACAGGAAAAGGAAACAATGATCAAAGCCATGATCGATGCAAGGATTGCCGATGAGAAGCAGGCACTGCGGGATAAGGCAAAGATCATCAAGTTCGAAGATAAATTGAAGTAGGGACCAGGAACCTATGGTGCCCGGCAGGCCGAACGGCTCCGGCTCTCATGGGTTTTTTTCCGGGTCGGATGCAAGTAGGAGGAGAACATGTCCAAACGGAACAGGAATTTTATCCGGGGTGCCGCAATGCTTGGCGCAGCCGGAATCGTAGTGAAGTTAGTCGGCGCCGTATTCCGGATTCCTCTGGGTAATCTGGTTGGAGATCTGGGAATGAGCTATTATCAGACAGCCTACCCAATCTATAACTGGCTGCTGGTCGTTTCAACAGCCGGGATTCCAACCGCCATTGCCAAGGTAATCTCTGAAAAGGAGGCAATCGGGGACAGGGCTGGCGTACATAGGATTTTCAGAACGGCCTTCTGGATGCTGACGATAATAGGACTTGTGACAATGGTCGTGCTCATGCTGACTGCTCAGATGATCTGTGACGCTGTCAAGAATCCCGATGCAGTCTATTCCATGCTTTCAATTGCGCCCGCTCTTTTCTTCGTATCGCTGATGTCGGTTTACAGGGGCTATTTCCAGGGTCTGCAGGAGATGAAGGCCTATGCGGTATCCCAAGTCGTTGAACAGGTTTTCAGAGTAGCAGTGGGGTTGGGTCTGGCATTTTACTTTTATCGGATCAGCGTCCCTTATGCCGCAGCTGGAGCCACATTCGGCGCCACGGTCGGGGGCATGGCCGGAACGCTTTTCATGTTCTGGTGTTACCTGCAGTTCAGGAAAAACGAGGACACAGTCATCCCGGATCAGGAATTCGAACAGGATTCGGTCCGTACGATCATCAGCAAGCTTGTCACCATCGCGATTCCGGTGACTATCGGTGCTTCTGTGCTGCCTATAATGAATCTTATCGATCTTGGCATTGTCATGAACCGTCTGACTGAAATCGGAATGGGTGATGTAGCTAAAAACCTTTACGGACAGCTGACAGGCTATGCAGCTACCGTTGTGAACCTGCCGATGATCGTCACTGCGGCGGTCCAGATCAGTCTGGTGCCGGCCATATCACAATATGCGGTTCTGAACGCCAAAGATGAACTGGACCGGATGATTGAGACAGGGATCCGGATGGGACTCATCATTTCGCTTCCCAGCACCTTCGGGCTGGTTGTGCTGGCCAAGCATATCATGCTTCTGCTTTATCCCATGCAGCCGGTCGCAGCCCTAAGTGCGGGAGGAATCCTGCAGGTCCTGGGTTGGGGCGTTTTCGGTCTTTCCATGTTCCAGGTGCTCACAGGCATCCTCCAAGGCCTTGGACGGCCCTGGATACCCGCCAGGAACCTGGCAATCGCAGCGGCAATCAAGCTGGTGCTGAGCTATATCCTTGTAGGGATACCGTCCCTGAATATCATGGGAGCGGCAAGCTCAACAGCAGCAGCCTTCGGACTGGCTGCATTACTGAATTATCTGAGTCTCCGGAGCTTGTCCACCCATCGGATGGATGTGAAGCAGGTCCTGCTTAAGCCAATTGCTGCTACGGCCGTAATGGTACTTGCGGCCCTGGGTTCATACACGGTACTCTCAGGTTTCGCTGGCAACAGCATCTCAACATTGATTGCAGTCATCCTGTCAGGTACGATTTACATCGTGACGCTGATCGGCGTCGGCGGTCTGACTGAAGAGGATTTTGACCTGCTGCCAGGCGGCGGGAAGCTGCGTAAATTATCCAGAGTGATCCAGGGAAAAGGAAGGTGATATTTTGCTTACTATTGTCGGAACAGGCCCGGGCGATCATAAATACCTGACACTCGAAGCAGCACAGGTTTTGCAGGATGCGTCCCTTATCCATGCCAGGACAATGAAGCATCCTGTGATAGCAGGATTGGCTGAGAAAGGATGTGCAATCGTCTCGTTCGACGATCTTTATGAGTCTGCAGAGGACTTCGAACTGCTTTATGAAAAGATCACTGAGGAAATTCTGGGGGCCTGTCAGACAGCCCCTGTCATCTATGCCGTCCCAGGAAATCCATTGGTAGCTGAAAAGACAGTTGAGCTCCTGATTGCCAAAGCGAAGGAAATAGACCTGCCTTATCGGATCATTCACGGATCCAGCTGCGTTGATGCGGTAATGAATGCCTTGGGAAAAGATCCGATGGATGGGCTCGTGGTAATCGATGGGATGGCGCTTGCGACTCAGATGAGCTTCGCACATCTTCACCTTCTGGTATTTCAGATAGATAACCGTCTGGCTGCCGCCCAAGTGAAGCTGCATCTGATGAAGGCATATTCGGACACCCATCCGGTATTTCTGGTTAAAGGGGCCGGGATGACCGGCGTTGAGGCCTGCACTGAGCTTGAGCTCTATCAGCTGGATCAGGAGGACTGGTTCGATCATATGACGACTCTGTATGTCCCCCCCCTAAGAGCTGGAGAAATGCAGGGCAATCTTGAGGAGCTTGTGGGGATCATGGCCAGGCTGAGGAGTCCAGAGGGTTGTCCATGGGATCTGAAGCAGAATCACAAGACATTGCTGCCTTATCTCATAGAAGAGGCTTATGAGGTTCTGGACGCTGTCGAGTCTGAGGATTCATACCTTCTTGAGGAAGAACTGGGGGATCTGCTGCTCCAGGTTGTTTTTCATGCAAGGATAGCAGAAGAGAATGGTGAATTCGAAATCAGGAATGTCATTGAAGGTATATGCGGCAAGATGATCCGGCGGCATCCTCACGTTTTTTCCGATGTCGTTGCAGAAACACCTGAGGCCGTCCTGGTAAACTGGGAAGCAATCAAAAAGGAAGAAAAGGACGAACTGAGCCAGCATACATCCATGGACCGTATTCCCAGGCAGATGCCGGCGCTGTTGAGAAGCTATAAGATTCAGCAGAAGGCGGCCGAGGTAGGATTCGACTGGGATGATATCCAGGGTGCTTTGGATAAAGTCGAGGAAGAATTTCAGGAACTTTGCGAACTGTTGGACAGTGATGACCAGGATCGCATTGAAGAAGAATTGGGAGATCTCCTTTTTGCTGTGGTAAATGTGGCCCGATTTTTGAAAGTGAGTCCTGAACTGGCCTTGAGTCGAACAACAGAGAAATTCATGAAGAGATACAAATATGTGGAAGATAAATCGGTAGAAAATGACATAAATATGAAAACATGTGGCATTGCCCTGTTGGACACGTTTTGGAATGAGGCGAAAACCCTTGAAAAACAGCAAAAAGAGCAAAAAAGAACTTGAAAAAGGTGGGATTATCAGGATAAGATAGAACTAGCTGATGAAGCTGTTCTAAAAACTTATAAGAGGAGGTCATGGCGTGAATAAAGCTGAATTGGTATCAAGCATGGCTGAG
>CAZEHS010000117.1:0-7836 GCA_964511875.1 uncultured Peptostreptococcaceae bacterium | reverse complement strand
GCAGTGCTCCCACATGTCTTCAAAATATAGGGCGCCCCCCGGTCCGGTATTGATGCAGACTGTTCTCAGCTTTTCGTAGGCGCTGATGGTTTTTCGACAGAAATCGGCTTTCACAGAAGGGGTCACTGTTTTTTTCATACGTGTATTGTAGTCGTAAACAGCATCTTCAAGCTTTTCCAATAGGACACGATGCGTGGTCTTGAAGTCGGAAATCAACATTTTCTCGTGTTCTGTCCGAGTGTGCTTATCTGTTGGCGGAGGCGCAGAACCCGCTTCTTTAATGGGTTGTGGATCAGTATCAGTGTGTTCAGGTATTGTAAAGACGGATCTGATTTTTTCCCAGAGTTTCATGTGAAAATCTCCTTAATTCAATAGGCTTCGTACAGTGTAACCCATAAATCCTTAAAAAGCACTCGATGTTTCATTCAAATTCAGACGTGAACTCCCGGGCACGAAATGATATGATATTTTCGCAAGGTTTACAGTGATTGTTTTATGATGTCAAAGAGGTGACCGATGGACCGAAAAAAACGTAAAACTCGAACCCCCGCATACCTTAAAGAATTCAGGTGCATAGGTTCACCCTGTGAGGATAACTGCTGCATCGGTTGGGATGTGGATTTCGACAGGAAGTCCTATATGAAATATACTCAAGTGAAGGACGGCGAGTTGGAAAAGCTGTTCAGGACCTGTGTCAGGCCGAATCCGGATGCCTTCAGTGATGAAGTGGATTATGCGTCTGTGAAGCTTAAGAAAAATAAGGTGTGTCCATTTCTAAATGACGAGCATCTCTGCAAAATTCAGCTGAGATTCGGAGAAGGATATCTATCGAATGTATGTGCCACATACCCTCGGTACACGAATATCATCGATGGGGTATATGAACATTCGGCAACGGTGTCCTGCCCGGAGGCCGCACGGTTGATTCTGCGTAATCGGGACAGATTAACCTTCATCGAAGGTGAAGAACCTGCAAGGGGCCCCATTATCCTGAACTATGATGTCAATACACGTGATAAATCCACTCCGCTCAGAGTCAAACACCTTCTTGAGCTCCGGAAATTCTCCATTTCACTGCTTCAGAATCGAAAAATTCCTTTATGGGAGCGTATCCTTTTGATGGGTGAGTTCTATGAAGGATTAAGACACGACAAAGCGGTTAAGGGCAAGGATAATGTAGGATCTCGTATTGAAGAGTATGAAAAAAAGCTTGAGAAAGGGAATCTGAAGCCGCGTTTGGTTTCGTTGACTGCTGATCCTGCCGGGCAGTTGGCTCTTCTGACAGAAATTACCGATTCACTTAATGTTTTTACTGAAATTGACAGCAAGCGCTATATAGCTTTCACCAAAGAGTTCCTGAAAGGTATCCGTCCTGATGGTACGAATTCCATTGATGAGGGCCGACGGTTGGCGCAGGCTTACAGCGATCATTATGAACCGTTCATGAAAGACCACGAATATCTGATTGAAAACTATCTGGTGAATTTCATGTTCAAAGATCTGTTCCCTGCGTCGGAAGGAGAAAACGCTTTTGATGCCTATATGATGCTTGTGATCAGATATGCTCTGATCAAACTGCACCTCATTGGAATTGCGGCTTATAGGAATGGACTCACCGAGGATACCGTGGTTGGCTTCATACAGGCATTCTCAAAAACCGTAGAACACCATAAGACCTACCTGGAAAATATTGCGGAACACATGATAAAAAAGCGGTACAACACCATGCGGCATATGGCGATTCTGCTGAAAGACTGATAAGGTTCTCAAGTAATAGAAAACCGGAGACGTGCCATGAAAATCAAGGATATCGGTATAGGTTTGATTGTAGTCGTCCTATGGGGACTGAACTTCATAGCCATTAAGGTCGGGCTGGAAGATGCGCCGCCGCTGCTGCTGGGAGCATTACGGTTCCTTACTGCAGTCGTACCGGCAATCTTTTTTGTAAAAAAACCCCCAGTTCCTTGGCGGTGGCTGATTGCTCTTGGCTTGTCCATAAATGTGGGTCAGTTCGCATTCCTGTTCATGGGCATGAAATTCGGGATGCCTGCAGGACTGGCCTCGTTGGTACTCCAATCCCAGGCGTTCTTCACTCTGGCTATAGCAGTGGTTTTTCTTGGTGAGCATTGGCGCTGGAATCACGTTGCAGGACTGGCACTGGCAGCTTGCGGCATGGCCGTTATCGGCCTGCAGCAGGACACCGGCATGACAAGTATGGGATTCTGGCTTGTGATTGCCGCGTCCCTAAGCTGGGCAACGGGCAACATTATTACGCGCAAAGCCACACAAGGGGTTCCGCCGTTTTCGATGCTGGCCCTGGTGATTTGGTCCGGTGCAGTGGCAATCCTTCCCCTTGCACTTCTATCCTTACTGGTCGAAGGTCCTGCATCGTGGGCGGCAACATGGAAGGCCTTCAGTTGGACAACCGGATCATCCCTGTTATATCTTGCTTACGGGGCAACGTTGGCCGGTTATGGCCTGTGGGGACGCCTGCTTTCCCGATATCAGGCTGCTATGGTATCGCCATTCGCCCTTCTGGTGCCCATCGTGGGAATGAGCAGTTCATCGCTGATTCTGGGTGAATCTCTTTCAATCTGGCAGATGCTCGGGGCGGTGCTTGTTATGGCAGGGCTGGGGATCAATGTGTTCGGGGGTAGGCTTTCTTTCACTCTTCGCCGATAAACCTCTTTACAGTCAGCTCCCTGAGGTTTTCCTGTATGTTTTCATATACCTCCTGTATGACCGCATAATCCGCAACCGGATGATATTTCTCCAGAATCTGTTCACCAAGCCGGGTAAGGTCATTCAAGGATTGGGAATAATAAAGATCAGGATCATATCCCGGCAGCAGCTGATGATTGTCGATATTGCGGGATAGCTCATCCAAAATGCTCTGTCGGATGGTCTCAAAGCGCTTGGCATCTGCCCGTGGGATTCCGATGGTGTCGTAAATCAGATCTTTCACTATTCTGATATCCTCTTCTTTTTGCCAGAATACATATTGAAGTCCTGTCAGATCTTCCACGGAGCACTTGGTACGCCCGTTATAGAGGGCATGGGCACGAACCATGCCCCTGCTCAGCTTCAGGCGGCGGGGGGAGATGAAGATCCGGTGACGGTTTTGCAGCTCGTTTGCGATATGCACCATGTAGAGTGCCACCTGGCTTGGAATTTCAATCTGCTGAACAGCTTCCTGCAGGGTGATCAGATCGGATAAAGTCAGGTGAAGACCTGGGACTGCCGAATCATCCATTAGAATCATATTCACCTTGTTCTCGTCATCTGAAAGCGGCTTTACAAGGACACGTGAAAGAAAACGGTCGTGCAGTGCTTGCAGCCGCAAGTCTGATTCTTCAGCGTCCAGGTCATCTGCCTGTTTGGGAAAAAAATTAGTGTCCGCCATAAAAAAGCGAAGACGGGTTTTCATTAATTCTGTACCGTTCTTGAATTCTCCCTCGTTAAGGATGGTCAACAAACCGGAATTGGCAACCTGGTCATTCACTCGGTAGAATTCAGAGCAGAATGCCACAATAGCGTCCGGAAGAAAGCCTTCACAGGACCGGCGGATAATGCCATGGTTCTTGTAATATTCGATATCAGGCGCTCCAAGAACATTGTTAGGGGATACATCGGCCCCCATTTGAACATGAAAATAGGGAGTTCCTTCAACACCGCTGAAGTCAATCATGCTGACAAATTCCCGGAGGACAGCGCTCTTGGCGATGCCAGGCTGCCCGAGCGCGATCATGTTGGTTTGGCTGATCATGGAGAGCAGGATACACTGGGCGAAATCTTCAACTTCGTAATACTTGGTTGTAACGAAGCTGTACATGGTCTTCAGTTTGGAGCTTAGATTCATGATTTCCTGTTGCGTCATAAAGGCCTCCGACATCGTAGGTTTATATTGAAAATATCTTCTCACTGACTCCCTGGTTCCAGTCACTCATGTCCCGCTGGCGGATTTCAAGCACCTCGTCGGCGATGTCGCTGAGGTCGCCGTAATCCTGATAGGTGTTTCCATGGATTATCACAGCATAAAGGTGGAATTTCTTATCCGCTTTACTGGCCAGGAACCTGCGCTTGAAGGTTTCTGAGATATCGCAGATGCCGTCGGTGATGAACAGGATGTCTCCGTTTCGGAAGCGGTCTGTCTCCAGGTACTTGATGGCCTCCTTCAGGGGTTTTTCAAAGTCCGTACCGCCTCTTATGAAAGTATCCACCAGTTCCAGGATATCAGGCAAGCGAATATTGGATGGGTGTATTTCCCGAACAAACAGCGGCTCAGAGGCGGAAGCGAACTGAATGGTTATCATACGGCGTTTCTGTCTCCGGGCAACTTCAATGAATGCAAGGATATGAGCCTTGGTTTCGAGAATTTTCTCTCCTTCCATGGATCCGCTGCCGTCATAGCACAATATGATGGGGCCTTTGTGACGTGCCGTTCGCGTGATCCGAGCGCGGGTCAGAAGACTCTTATGAAGGAACCGGTCAATGAAGCTGTTCTCGAAGGCATCGATTCCGATAGCCAAATCTGTGAACTCGTCGTCAATGATGCTGTCAAGGTCATCATCCGGTCGAATCTTATCGACTGGCAAATCGCGGCGGGCTTTTTTTCGGTGCTGGGCCAGTTTTGCAATCTCTCGTTTTTGACCGACCTTATTGAAGAATCGTACGATCTGGGGATCCATGGTACGTTTGTAGAGACTGATCGTGTCGTCGAAAGACAACGTGTCCATCTCCTGAGGCTTCGTACCTACATGTGCCATGAGCTCATTCAATTGATCAACCTTAGTGACGGCATGGTCGAAAAGAGTTGCTGCGCTGATGTTTTCAAGATGCTTTCGAACTTTCTTCAGGAGGATATCCTTCTGCATAAGAAGTGAAGTTGAAGGCAGATTTGTTTTCTGTATTCCGGCAGGTGATTTCAAAGCAGTATTCTCAGTGGTCGGGAAAAGTGTCTGATCAGTCTCGAAGCCGGATGCAATAGGGGCTTTGGAGGTGTCAGGAGCTCCGGTGGCTAAAATTCGGCGGACATCCGGTCCTTCCTGTGGAGGAATCAGGAACCGCTCATTCCGGCTGCGCCATGTTCCCGGCGATAATCCCGTCAGCCGGCGCCTTGCTTCATCAGATGCTTTTTTAAGTGAGTTTCCGACTTCATTGAGCTTCACTGAAACCGAATCTGTTGCCGGAGCAGGTTTAAGGCTATTGCCGATGGGTATTGTATCAGATGTGTCCTTTGAGGCTGAGTGATCCGGCGAATCTGCCTTCTCATTTTTCATTTCTTCGGCAGCCGTTTCCAGAAAACTATCAAGGGGGCTATCGCTGACAGCGGCGGCCTCCTTAGACTTTTCAAATGCTTTGCGGGTAAGCGGGCCCCTTTTGCCCTCTGTGGAGGCAGCTGATCGTAAAATCTGATCTGTCAGATCTTCCAGTGTGTCCACCTGTTCCGCGATGTCATTTTCCTGTTTCATGAATGATGTGATCAACGACAAAGCACCGTATGATCTTTCAGTGAGAATATCCTTCCAGAAATCCTGGGAGAAGTCCGGCTTATCAGGAATCTGCCCTTCACGGGGGCCTGAATCAAAGGTCTGCGCGCTATCCTGCATTACACTTAGAAGCTCAGTGCATTCCTTGACCCATGATGCGCCGCGAAGTCGTTCCAGGAGATCACGGGTCAGGACCCACAATGCCACATGGGTTTCAGAACGGCTTCCGGCTGTTCTGGTACGCAGCTTCATCAGGCCGCTCTGCTGGGAAAATTCCTCAATTATCAGTCCGTGGAGTGAGGACGGGACCGGTTGTTCGATATACAGCACTTTCTTATATAAAAGGTAATAAAGGTCTGGGAGGAGAAACAGGCTGCCGGGCGAAATCTGATGGATTGAGGCCTCCAAGCCCTGAAGCAGACGGCTCTCAGAGAGCAGCTGTTCGTAGAACCGGGCATCCAGCAGATTGTGGCGGACTATACAGGCAATGTCAGGCATGCGGACCTCCTGTTCGGTGTCTTTCCTTCATTATACCCTTCGCATCCTGGTTTGAGCAGATTTTGCGGATTGATACCGTCAACCTTTTTGGCGGAGGATACAAGTGAAGTCAAGTATTCAGAGTGTGTACAGCATATGGGTTGTGATACATTGCTGAATGGTACTGGTAAGATTTCAGAAAATTTAGGGAAAGGAACTAAAGGAATTCCCTATGAAGTATTGAATAATTATCTTAACTGCGATTGGACAAGCATATCAATGGAGGTGTGGCACTTGAATGCATTTGAATACAAAAGACCGAAGTCTCTCCGTGAGGCAAGCGTTTTCCTTGTGGAATATGGCTCCGATGCCCATATATTGAACGGCGGCACGGATCTGATCATCCGGATGCGTGAAAGACTGACGATGCCTGCTGTCGTTGTTGACATCAAAAATATACCGGACTTGAACAAGCTCACCTTCAATGAGGAAAAAGGACTGTTTATCGGTGCCTGTGTGAACCTCAACATTTTAGGAACAGATAAGGATGTTCAGATCAATTATCCGTACCTCAGTCGTGGGGCTCTGAGTGTCGGGTCCGTGCAGGTCAGAAACCGCGCAACATGCGTGGGGAATCTCTGTAATGCATCTCCACTGGCAGATACGGCCACACCGCTTCTGGCTTTGGATGCAGTGATACTGATATACGGGCCTGAAGGGGAAAAAGAAATCCCGGTCAGGGACTTTTTCGTCCATGTGAGGAAAACATGCCTTAAGCCCGGGGAGCTGGTGTGGGGTATTCGCGTCCCACCGGTTCAAAAGGGACAGGGAGTCTTCATGAAGCTGTCGCGGCGTAAGGAAGTGGACTTGTCCACGGTATGTTCCACAGTTCTTAAAACTGACAAAGGCTGGCGCATTGCATATGGTGCAGTGGCACCCACTCCTATCAGATTAGCACGGACAGAAGCGCTGCTGGATAGTGCGCCGCTGACAGCGGCATTGATAGAGGAAGCAGCAGCCTTAACGGCAACGGAAGTATCGCCGATCGGCGATAACCGGAGCAGCAGGGAATACAGGCTCAGCATGGTGCAGGTATTGATGAAGCGGAGTCTGCAGGCCATCATGGAGAAGGAGGGACAGCAATGAAAATGCCCATTGAATTTACCTTGAACGGTGAAATCATAGAACATTTCACGGAACCCAACCGTACTCTCCTGACCATGCTCCGTGAGGATTTTGATCTTACCGGTGCGAAGGAAGGATGCGGTGCGGGAGAATGCGGTGCCTGCACTGTCATACTGGATGGAGAGGCTGTGAATGCCTGTCTTGTTCTTGCGGTTGAAGTGGATGGATCTGTTGTTGGAACCATAGAGGGACTCTCCGACGGACGAAAGCTGGATCCCCTTCAGACAGCCTTCATTGAAAGTGCGGCGCTGCAATGCGGATACTGTACGCCGGGAATGATCATGACAGCCAAAGTGCTCCTTGATAAAAACCCTACTCCCACAGAGACTGAAATCCGTGAAGGAATCAGCGGAAATCTATGCCGGTGCACCGGGTACAAGAAAATAATCGAGGCAATTCAATCGGTGGCGGATGCCAATAAGAAAGAAGGTGTTCGTTTATGAAGTTTGTCGGAACCAGTGTGAAAAGGGTTGACGGTGTTAAAAAGGTGACCGGCTCTCTGAAATATGTTGATGATATGAAGCTGCCTCGGATGCTTTACGCTGCAGTTCTTAGAAGTCCTCATCCCCATGCGAGGATCGTAAGCATTGATGTGTCGGATGCCAAGTCGCTGAAAGGGGTCAAGGGCATCATCGACGGCAGTGACTATACGAAGCGGGGCGGTCCCTATCCGGAGGATAAACAA
>CAZEHS010000116.1:0-7973 GCA_964511875.1 uncultured Peptostreptococcaceae bacterium | reverse complement strand
AACGCATCCTCCGCTCTTGATTCGCTCGGAAAACACGTCATGCTCTGTGAAGTATTTGATTTTGTTGGCGTGCCACTCGGCTGTGAAACCCATGCCGATATGGAGATTGCACCGCATGAATTCTCCGATTTTACCCCGGTTATCGGTAAGATTGTAGCTCTGAAGTTTGCCACTAGGGGAAACATCGAAAAGATTTCCAAAATCCAAGATGATGAACTCATGGCGTCCGTTTCCTGCAAGAAAATGAACCAGGGTATCGCCGTTATCCTCTTCCGGCACCAGGTACTCTGCTTTGCCTTTCTGATATTTCAGATCGCTCTTGCCGTCCAAAGCCACCACTGCTGCTTTGTAGCCAGAACCAGCCAGATGCTCAGCAATATCCACTGCTGTCCGGGTGGCTCCGGCTCCACGGGAAAGGTTGAAGATTCCCAGGATGTAGGTTCCGCTGTGATGGGTGCGGGTTACTTCTGCGGGCCGGTCCACATAGACTTTTTTTATGACTTCAATAGGCTTTTCAACTACCCGGATGACTTCTACCTGTTTCTCCACTTCACGGATGATGACATGTGGTGCTGGAACAGGCGGTTTGTCAGGGGAAGGTGGCTCCTCCCGGATCTGAGTCCGTGAATCGGTCTTCACCGGTTCAAGAAAATCGTCCTCCACCAAGTCCTCTTGATCTTCTTCATAGACCGTTTCCAGAACCTCCGTTTGAACCTTGGGCGTTCCCTTTGGATGTTTCTTAAAGGGGTTCTTCACAATCAATCGATTAGTCAGGTTTTCAAAGGGATTCTTTCTTTCCCTTCCGCTGCCTTGGTGACTGCTGGTGTTCTCCTGTTTTGCGCCATCTTCATTGGCATCTGCCAAGAGCCGCCCTTTCTTGATGTAGGAGGCGATTTCAGCAATGTTGAACTGTCCCCCTTTGTCGGGATAGAAGATATCGTATACCCGGTATTTGTAGCACCAGTTTTCAAATTCATGATCTTTCTGAGGGGTTCCGGCACAGAATGCGATCCGGACGGTGGGATCAGCTTCGCGTATCTTTGTCACCAGACCGTACTTGCCGTTATCCACCCCAAAACTCATCCGTTCAATCATCAGGACCACGTCTACATCATCCTGACTCAGTTCCTCAATAACTTCCTCTGCGGTAACAAAATCGTGCTCCGCCAGATCAATGCCGGAATCCCTGAAAACAGGACGCAGTTCTCGGATGGACTGCTCACTGCCGAACATACCGATGGTTCTTATCACAGGACTGCCTCCTCTCGATACTTCAGTATTTCTGCCCGGTCGGTAGTAATCAGCCGCTTCTCGCTGTCGCTGGCCCTGAAATCGATGGCCACATGGTTATTCCCGGCGTAGAGCAGCCCATGACCCCGCTGAAAGTGGGTAATCCGTGTCATCTCCTCTTCGGAGAGCCCCAGTACATCCTTTAGAGACGTGGCTTCAAAGTCCTCCAGCTGCAAGACCATTTTGAGCTTGGCGTTATTGATGATGCCGCGCCCATACTTGCCATCGTCTAAGGACAGGAAATCGGAGATATCCTGGGTGGCGGCAATAGCACTGCCGCCGTAACCTCGGATGATTTTAAAGACTTGAAGCACGAACTCAGCCGTCAGTCTGTTGCCTCCAGCTCCAATCAGCCGCCAAGCTTCATCCAGAACCAGGCATTTCTTCTGGGTGATGTCCTGCTTGATCCGGTCCCAGAAACAGTCCAGCACCATAAACATAGCCAGAGGAATGGCATCCCCCTGCATATCGGAAATATCCGCCACCACGTAGTCATTTTCCAGATCCACATTGGTCTGACCGTTGAAGAATTCCAAAGAACCGGACACATAGGGCTTCAGCTTGATGGCAATGTCGTTCAGTTGCGGATCCCCGCCGATTTCTTCATAGAGATCGCCCAGAGTGGGCATGTCTTTCAGAGCTGGCCGGAAGGAGATGCGGCCTGAATCGGTCTTGGGCTTGTAGATGCTGGCATTGTCGGAGGTGATACCTCGTCTGGCGTAGACCGCCAAAAACCGCTCATCCATCAGCTGCCGTTCCTTATGGGTAATCTCCGGGAACATCAGAGAAAAGAAAATCTGCAGCTTCTGGAGTTTGGCAGCCAGCAGGCTTTCATCCTGATTCCCTTCCCCGCTGGAAGGACGGATATCCAGAATGTTAATGGTGTGTTTGGATCCCGGTGCAATCCGGATATACTTGCCGTTCACATTCTCACAGAGCCGCTTGTACTCAAACCCCTTCAACGGGCAGATCATCATAATGGGAATCTTCTGAAGCCGCATTCGGTAGGCCAGCATCTGGGTGGTGAAGGTTTTGCCGGAACCGCTGGTTCCCAGCACCACCATGTTGGCGTTGGAATACTTCTTGGTGTTGAAGATGTCTAACATCACGGCCGACCCGTTATGCGCGTTGAGCCCCATAAACACCCCTTCAGGATCGGAAAGTTCATAGGACACAAAAGGGTAAGTGGCACAGAGGCTGGAGGTGAGGATGTTCCGTTCACTTTGTTCCTTAAATGTTGGGTTCAGTTCGCAAAAGGGCAACGAGGATACAAACGCCTCCATCTGCCGGAAGTCTGTCCGCTGATAGAAGATGTCCTTCCCAGCCAGAATGCTTTCCACGGTTTTAATCCGCCAGTTCAGTTCCTCTTTGTCGAAAGCGGATATTCGGATCAGGAGATGCATAAACCAGAGGTCATCCCCGGATGCCAGGGCTTTCTTGATGTGGATGGCATGGGCAAAGGCATTCTGCTGGACTTCGCCGTCTGTTTGGTTGTCGCCACCGGTAACAATCTTATGCTTGGTGAAACCGATTTGGGTGGTAATGTCCCGGATCATCTGGGTTTTATTTTGTGGGAAGTGGAACAGGGAAATCTCCACCCCTTCCCCGGCATTAATCAACTCATCCAGCCAGGCCCCGCCAACGGTGTAGGGAAAGTCCAGGCAAATCAGGCAAGCACTGTAGCAGCCATCCATCAGGACTGCATCTGGGATGGTTCCATCTATCCCGGAAGGGTAGATTAGATCCGTGTATGACCGCACCCCACGGGACATCACCGAATTTAACGGCGCTTCCTGGACTGAGAAATTGATTCGGCTTGGTGGCGCTTTTTTAGGTTTAATCCATTTCATTTCTACATCCTTTCGACCTAAAGAAAAAACCTGCCGTTTAACTGGGGCAGATTCTGGGTTTCACTGGTTTTTCGATTCAGTAATGTATAAAGGATTTCAGCGGCGAACTGGTCTGGACTCTCCGACTCCACCAGCTCATTGCCGCACTTTTCGATGCACTGCTTTACTCGGCCTTTTAGCTCATACAGGGTATTTGACGCAGATTCAAAGGATACCGATTCCATTTTAATTCCTGCCGGGGGCACATAGGGAAGCGCCAGAATAAAGCGTCGGGACACTGCCCCTTTCGCAGATACTTCCTTGGCAAAGGTCATATAGTTCCGAATCTGTCGTTTCAGTTCCGGATCCGCTTCCTGCTCCCAGTGCCGCTCCATGTACTTGATGTGGCCGGATATGTCTGCCTTCCTTGCCATAACTGTAATTTGAAACGGCGATTTTAGTATTTTAAGCAGTTCCTCATAGCATTTGATGATGTAGTCCTGTTCGTTTTCAGATTTCAACCGGAAGTTCACCGGCAGAATCTCCAATAGCAATACATAGCCACTGTTCCTGATAAGGATACCATTTCGAATCTGCCGGATTCCAATCAGATCCGCCAGGATGCTGTCACTTTGTGGCTGTGGCTTTTTCCTTAAGCTTTTGATAGCAGAAAGCAGCGTTCTCACCCTTTCGTGTGTTGTAGTAAACCCTCCGGTTTTTCAAGAACTGCATGATATAGCCCACCCAGCAGGCATACCCGGCCAGAATAGCCATGGCCGGTGGAAAAGCAATCATCACTTCCCAGAATAGCTTGGTGTTGAAGCCCATGGGAAGCTTAAAAATAAGCACTGATACTGGTACAAACCAGATCAGTGCTTTCGCGAGGTCTTTCTTATGGAATAGGTTGAAGACCCGTCCGTTATTGGAATAGTTATGGGGAATCAGATAGTGCTTTGCCAAGGATGACGCTCCTTTCATGGCATCGGGGTATCTTTACGGTTCGCTTCACATTTTGTAAAGATACCATTTGCACGTAGCAATCTCATATTTCAGTTCATAATTTTTCTCAAGGCCATCAACGCAACTGGCGCATCGGAATATTAGCATCCGGTTCCCGGCCAGTTTTTCCTCATCTTGAACCAATACCCTATCCACTTTAATAACGCTACTTGATTCCGGCATTTTAAACCGAACAGGAGTCGGTTTTCCGGTTCCTGTAAAACTTGCAACCATGGCGATAGGAATCATATAGACTTTCATTTTCTCGCTCCTTTAAAGCAAACTCGACATCATTTGATATTCGTCATCACCTACGCCTCCGGTAACCGGCCTGATGCCAGAATGGAGAAATGAACCCCGATAAACAGCCCGTTTACCAAAGCGCTGCCTTAGTTCATCCACTGCAGTATCCAGAGCGTGCTGCTTTGCAGAATCCGGATCAAATAATGATAACTGAAGTCCATCCGAAGGAGTGAGCTGAGTCGTTCGAATTCCTATATGCCGAAGGGGTTGCCCTTTCCATAATTGCTTGAAAAGTCTCTGCACCGCTGCAAAGATTGTATTCGTACAGTCCGTAGGATCTGCCAGCGTGGTCTGCATGGATTGATTTTGAAATTCTTTATCTCGTAGGGACAAAGATATCTGCTTGGCGCACCAGTCTCCTGCACGGAGCCGTGAGCCAACGGATTCTGTCAGTGACAGCAGCACCAGGGATGCATGGTATTCATCTTCAACGTCAAAGGACGTTGTTGTTGAATTGCCTATTCCCTTTATCGTAGGCCCTACTGGCTTCACATCTGACGCTTCAATTCCATGAGCAAAATGGTAAAGCATCATCCCGAAGGACTTTAATCGGTACTGCAGCACCGCTGGTTCCGTTCTGGCCAAATCGCCAATGGTTTGAATCCCTATCTCTCGAAGCTTTGGTGCTGTTTTCCGACCCACCATGTACAATTCCTCGATGGGAAGCGGCCACAGTTTTTCTTGTAATTCCTCTGGATAAAGCGTGAGGGTTCGATCAGGCTTTATAAGCTCTCCAGCCATCTTAGCCAGCAGTTTATTGCTTGATATCCCTACATTGACGGTGAATCCTAGATCCGTTCGCATACGCCGGCGAATCTCGTCAGCGGCTTCAATAGGGGAGCCTTTCACCCCTTCAACTCCTGTGTAATCCAGAAAACATTCGTCTACGGAAAATACTTGAACGGTATCCGAGAACTCCGCCAAGATCTCCCGCATTGCTTTTGAACATCGCATATAAACTTCATACCGCGGAGGGACTATAACCAAGTTAGGGCATTTCATCCGGGCGGCATGCAGGGTTTCACCGGTTTGAATATTATACTTTTTCGCAAGGTTCGATTTCGCTAAGACGATGCCGTGCCTGCTGGCTTCATCTCCTCCTACAACCGAAGGGACCGTGCGAAGATCAAGACTTGCCCCGTGTTGAAGCCTGTCCACTGCTTCCCAAGCCAAATAGGCACTATTCACATCAACATGCATGATTGTTCGCATCAAATCACCGCCTTTATGGTTCATAGAAAGGGAATACTAGAATCATAATGCGAACACACGTTCCCGTCAATAGAGAACATCACCTCCCAATTTTATGCAAACACCTCAGTCAAGGACCCAAAACGGCCCACCAGCGCCTGCCCGTTTATTTGCCTCTCCTAAAATAATCGCCAAATTCCATTCCTGATTGCTCCGCTTCACACTCGCAGGATCCGCCACCAAAATCTTGCCATCTTCCGTAACTCCCCTTAACACAATGTAATGCCCTCCGCTTGTAAAATGCCCTTTACTCATGATTGCAATCACAAGCTTTCCTTGACTAAGGGCATCGACCAACTTCTGTGCATCTTTCACTCCAGCCCCTTCAACGTGCAGACCAAAATGCTTAGCTCCTGCCGGTATCAGGTTGTGATAACTGCCGTTCCCCTCACACTTGTAGCCGTTTTGAAACGCCCAGTTAGCCATCTCAAGAGGCGTCACCGTGCGGTTTGTCAGACTGGATACCACCATGGCAAGAGAAGTAGGACCGCACCCGGTTTCTCCAATAGTGCCGGTTCTGCCGTAAGGTTCCCGACTCCATCGCTTATCCATCTGATTGAAGTAGGTGACCTCCGTGGAACCATCCCGGAAGGTGATATCCTCAAGATCAATGCTGACCGGATCGTTCCCGGCCATGTTTCCGATGTTCTGGTTGTAATGGAGGCAGTTGTACATGTTGACGGCTACGGCCTGCTGGAGTTCGTTCAGCTGAAGATCCTCCATCACATCCGTAAACGGCCTCACCGTTGCGGTCACCTTCAGTACCACTTTGTCATCCTCACCAGACTCTGTTCTGCTATCTTTCTTGATAAACAGCCGGGCGATTTCTTTGATCTTAACCAGATCCACCCCTTCGCCTTGGCCATAGCCTCCGTACTTCACGTTATACAGGATCAGCACATCCTGATAATCGATATCTGCATCGATGGACTTTACCACACTTTCACCTCCCTCCCGTGACTCTCCGAATGTATCTGCAATCATGTGGCTGATCCATTCCTGAATCTCATCTAGGATGGAATCGCTTTCTGTTTTAACGTTTACAAGTTCTGCTTCTGCATAAGCAACCGGTTCCTTATATTCTTCACCTGGCATCATGGACTGCATTATCAGGGAAGGGATGCTGATAATCACTGAAGAGATCAGAATTATAAAAAGGGCGATTCCGATGATGATTCCGGTAATCGCCCTTCGCCATTTGATGGCTTGTACCGCTGCCGCTGTGAAATCCCCTGCAAAAGCTCGGGCAGTTGCCACGGCCAGCTGAGCGGTATCAACTAATGTGAATCTATCCTTGCTCACGAACTCCTCCTAACGCACAAATGCTTTGGCCAATCCCACAACGGACTGGGATACATGGACTGTGGACTGGAGCTTTGATAGTGCCCCGTTCATATCTCGGCCTACACCCACGGAGATGGACATATCCCGGACAACATCCTCCAGCTTCCCGACAATCTTGATGATGCCAATAGCGATGATCCAATGGACAAAACCACCGCTGGTGGCTGCACTGGCCCAGTAGATCCCCAGAGCCGCCAGACAGATCATCTGGAGCAGCTGAATCACCAGATTGCCGATATAAACCCGGAGAAATCCTGTCAGAAATCCTTTGGTGGGCTGTGCGACCCCGCAGGCAAAGGCCAGAGGACTGCAGATGATCAGGAAAGAATTGAAGATTAGCCGCTCGAACATCTTGAAAAAGAGACCAATACTTTTGAAAATCACATAGATGCTGAGTATGGCTGTGATGGACAGCAGACCGTACTGCATAGGCAGTTCCATCATCACCTTCAGAATGTTAACACTGTAATCTGCCTGTCCTACGGAGCTGAGTGCAATTCCAATGGCTCCGCTGGCAAAGCTGACCCCTACCATCAGAATGTCCTTGGCATACCAGATGAAGAATCCCATCAGCATGGAACGAATCGCAATCTTCACCGGTTCATCCGCTTCAAATCCCACCCAGGCAAACATGGCCTTGAAGCTCTGCCAGATGGTTATCAGAATCAACAGGGCAATGGCGATGGTGCGGACGCTGTCATAGAGGGCATCCACATAAAGTAGCTTATTGATGGCTTCCGGGGAGATCAGCACCTCTTGTATGGCTTTGATAAAGGGCTCCAATATGCCTCGAATGGAAGCTCCAAACAGGTAGTCCAGAATCGACTGGACCACACCTCCTAAATCCATAGCTTCACATCCCTATCTGATATAGTTCTTCACGGTATCCAGAATCAGCGTAATGCCGTTAATGGTGGCCCAGCCGCCAATGCTGCTCCAGAATACCTTGCTGCCCAT
>CAZEHS010000115.1:0-8017 GCA_964511875.1 uncultured Peptostreptococcaceae bacterium | reverse complement strand
ACAACGGAGATGAAAGAAGCCGGGTTCTTAAGGAAAACCGTGAGGAAATGACCAACGCATTCAAGATACTCTCAGAACAGATGAACAGGGATGCACGGGAGAACCGGACAGAGCTCAGTGTCGGACTTAAGGGTTTTCAGGAAGCTACCGAGAACCGACTTGAAAAGGTAAGGGACACCATCGAGGGCCGCCTGAAAATACTGCAGGAAGAAAATGCACTGAAACTGGAAGAAATGCGTGTTACGGTAGATGAAAAGCTCCAGGCATCCGTAGAGAAGCGATTCAATGATTCCTTCAGACTGATCAGCGAGCGGTTGGATCAGGTCCATAAGGGTCTCGGGGAAATGCAGACCCTTGCCAACGGTGTCGGGGATCTGAAAAAAGTGCTGTCCAATGTGAAAACCAGAGGAACTCTTGGAGAAATTCAATTGGGAAGCATCCTTGAACAGTTTCTGGCACCGGAGCAGTTTGAGAAGAACGCCGTTACGAAGGAAGGAAGTCTGGAAAGGGTGGAGTATGCGGTCCGGCTGCCCGGTAAAGCCCTGGGAGAAAAGCCCTTGCTGCTGCCGATCGACTCCAAGTTCCCTGTTGAGGATTACCAGCGGCTGCTTGAGGCGTATGACCGCAGTGCGGACATCAGTCCGGCTGAGATGGAGGGTTACGCCAAGCTGTTTGAGAGTGCTGTCCGGAAGAATGCTAAGGATATCCGGGACAAATATCTGAACCCGCCGGTCACCACTGATTTTGCCATCATGTTCGTACCGACAGAAGGCCTGTACGCTGAAATACTGAGACGGACCGGACTTTTTGAATCCCTTCAGCGGGATATGAAAATCACGGTTGTCGGGCCAAGCAACCTGGCAGCATTTCTGAACAGTCTGCAGATGGGTTTCCGAACGCTTGCCATTGAGAAGCGCAGCAGTGAAGTTTGGGAAGTGTTGGGTGCGGTGAAAACCGAATTCGGGGTCTTTGGACAAATTTTAGAAAAAACTCGGAAAAAGCTGGTCGAAGCAACCAATGTCATCGACAAGGCAGGCGTAAGATCCAGATCGATTGAACGCAGGCTTCGCCATGTGGAATCCCTGCCGAAGGACGAAACCCAGAAGCTTCTTGGAGAAGCGCTTGAAATTGACGAGGAACCCTGTGTCCCTGATACCGATGAGGATAGGGACGGCAATGAGAGTGAATTTGAATGAGGAGGGAACAATAGTGAGTGAATCTGAACAAACGTTGGATCATGACCGGGAATCTGGAATCCATCGTAAGCATAAGGCAAAAGCAAAACAGAAAAGAATGCTCATCAGGGGGACTCTGTATGTCCTGATCACAGTCCTGTGCGGGGCTGTCTGGTGGCAGATCACTTTCAGAGGCTACGAAATGGCAAAAACCTATATCGATCAATCCGTTCAATCGGTTCGGCAGGAGAATGCGGTCAATGTACAGGAGCTTCAGGGTCGGATAGATGTCCTTGGACAGGAGATGGCTCAACTGAGAGAAAGTCTGGATACTGCAGGCAGTTCAATCAGCAATTCGACGACCGTACAGCAAAGTATTGATACCCGGTTGGAGAATCTCGATAAACAGCTGAAAGACCTGGAGAGCAGCTTGAAAATACTCAAGGAGGCCCCTTGATGAACTTAAGGCCTTTTTTGATTGTTAACCTGTTTTTGTTTTTTTTGGTAGCTCCGTTCGCATCACTGATCTGGGCTGCAAAGGACTCGGAAACCGGTGTCAGGACCATGATCATGGATACCGTTCCGTTTTCTGACAAGCTCTCGGGCATTGAGACCGACCTTATTGGTCTGGGTGAGGATATCAGCGCACTTGGTGTTCTTGCCACTGAAGCAGAGGAAACCTTTGTCAATCAGGACGAGCAGCTTGGTGATCTTGCGAATCAAAGCACTTCCCAGCGAAAACTTTCAGATGACATCTATGAACAAAAAATACTGGACGTACTGGGTCCTGCCATCGGCACACATATCTCAAATCGGACCGAAATCAAGGTTTTCAAGCTGGATGAGTTGGGTTACAGGGGATTCATAGCTAAGGTCAAACTGTTCGATCCTAAGGCTTTCAAAGTATCCCTGGGGAAGGCCAAGCTTGGTCAGCTTGAAATCACATCATCTGCCGCTAAAAGGAATAACGCCATTCTTGCCATTAACGGCGGCGGATTCTATAAGGAAAACAGGGATGGAAAATCCTACGCCAGACTGATCGGAAATACAGTGATAAATGGCAAGCTTGTCGAACCCTTCAATGGATATCCGGGTGACCTGTTCTTTGCAGGGATCGATAAGAATGGCCGAGTTGTGGGCAACGTACCGAAAACTGAAAAAGATCTGATGAAGCTTAACCCGTACATGGGCGTCAGCTTCATTCCGGTATTGCTCCAGGATGGACAGAAAATGAACATACCGGATAAATGGATGACGACGAAGCAGCCCAGGACAATGATCGGCAAATATGCAAACGACGACTTAATATTCATTGTCATCGATGGAAGGCAGAATGACTGGAGTGTGGGCATTACGCTGGAAAAGCTACAGGACAAGCTTTTGAACCTTGGTGTGAAATCCGCATACAATCTGGATGGCGGAGGTTCATCTTCATTCTATTACAATGGTAAGGTACTGAATAAGCCCTCAGACGGCAAAGAACGGCCGGTTGTCAATAATATCCTGGTCATGCCATGATGGTGTATAATGTTATGTAATAGTCCGGAAATGGAGAACCCTTATGGAACAGGATTTCATAGCTGATTTCATTGCATCGGATTTGCCTGCCCTGTTGCTTGCAGCACTGGTAATCTATCTGATTTTATGGAACAAAGTGCTCAATAACCGTATTGATGTGAAAACCCGTCATCTGAAGGCTCAGATGGAACAGAATCAGATTCTCTATCAGACACTTCTGGACCGTGAAAGGCTCAAGCAGGATTATTTCCTGAGCCTTTCACATGAGCTGAGGACGCCTCTTCATGTCATCCTGAGTGCCTTGCAGCTGCAGCAGGAAGCTGTTTCAAGCATGGAAGATCAGGAGATCCGCAACAAGAGGATCTGTTCCCTGATCAAGGATAACAGTTATCGGTTATTGCGGGTGATCAACAACCTGATCGATATCAACAAATTAGATTCCAACGTGTTCGTGCTGAAGCCGAGCAGTGTCAATCTTGGCCATGAAACCAGGAAAATTTTCGAGGCTGTTAAACCATGGTTCAAGAAAAAAGCCGTCCGTCTGAGCATTGAGGAAATGGACAGCAGTCTGATCACGACTTGCGATAAAGAGAATCTGATTCGCGTGATCCTGAATCTGCTGTCGAACGCTTTGAAATTCACTCCTGCGGGAGGTGATGTACTGATTACAACGGCTCGAAACCGTATTTCAGGCGATCTTGTGCTGTCAGTTAAGGATTCAGGCATTGGAATTCCTGAGGCAGAGCATCAGCGGATTTTTGAGAAGTATCTGCAGCTTGATCGTGAGCTTGTCCGAAATACCGAAGGGAATGGTTTGGGACTGGCCATAGTGAAAGGCCTGGTAGAGCTGGAAGGCGGCACGGTCCAGGTGATCAGCTTACCAAGGAAGGGTACTGAATTCCGTATCAATTATCCGGCAAAAGAGGCGGCGGCACAGGATACCGATTCGGGACTGGTGCACAGGGAAACTTTGGATTACGGGGTACGGATGGAGTTCTCAGAGTTGTTGCAGGAATAGTCTGGTGAAAACCATCTTCAGGATCATCATCGATAGCAAAAAAAAACAGGCGTTAAGCCTGTTAGAGGTCAGCACTGATCAGACGATAATGCTCCAGTTTCTTATAAAGCCCAGCTCTGCTGATTCCAAGCAGGATTGCGGCTTTTTTCTTATTGCCTCCGGTTTCCTTCAATGCTTTCTGGATCATGTCCATTTCCATGGAACCTGTGGCATCCTGCAGCCGCGTAGTTTCAGCTGAGGATGAAGCCGTGACGGTATGCTGGGGCTGCCGGATTCCAGGGACGATATAGTCAGGAAAAAGACTCGGTTTGATATAGAGATCATCATCCAGAAGATTGAGAGATCTTTCCAGAATGTTCTCGAGTTCGCGGATATTACCTGGCCAGTCATATCCCTTCAAGGTTTCTATAGCCTCAGGTGTGAATCCGTATACGATCAACCCCATCCGATGGGTCAGCTTTCGCAGGATTTCCTCGGCAATATCCGGTATTTCGTCCTTTCGTTCCCTCAGAGGCGTCAGATTCAGCCGCATGACATTCAGTCTGTAATAAAGGTCGCCTCTGAATTTCCCCTGTTGGATGCGCTGTTCGATATCGTAGTTGGTAGCCGCAATCACCCGGACATCGATCCGTAAAGGGGCATCGCTGCCGACCTTGTCCAGTTCTTTTTCCTGCAGTACCCTTAGAAGCTTGGCCTGCATCTCAAGAGGCATATCTCCGATCTCATCGAGAAAGATAGTGCCCGTATGAGCAAGCTCGAACTTTCCCTTTTTCCCCTGACGGCTGGCGCCTGTGAAAGCACCCTGCTCATACCCGAAAAGTTCTGATTCAAGAAGCTCTGATGGAATGGCCGCACAGTTGAGCATGATGAACGGCCTGCTTCTTCGAGGGCTGGCATTGTGGACGGCGTGAGCAAAAAGCTCTTTTCCGGTTCCGCTTTCTCCTATGATAAGGACGTTTGAATCCGTGCGTGCAGCTTTCTGAGCCATTTTAACTGCCGTTTGAGTGGAGGGGCTGTCACCAATGATATTGTCGAATGAGTAGCGGGCTGTCGTTTCATTGCTCAATTCATCCGCGTGGAAGTGCACTTTTTTCTGAAGCTGTGAAATCTTGTTGAAAAGGGTGTAAAAATCATCAATATCCTTGAATATGGCTTTTCCTACGGCTCCGACGACGATGCCGTCCTGAATGATCGGTATTCGGCAGGCGATCATCTTGTTGCCGCGGTTGAGCTGGATTTCACCGGTTTCAGGGATTCCGGTCTCAATGACGTGGTGCAGGCGTGTATTCTCTATTACCTCGGAAACATGCTTGCCTTCCGGAGCAGGATCCTGCAGGAATTCCTTGTATGATTTGCTGATGGCGGTTATGATCCCGTTTCGATCCACAATGACAACCCATTCATTGATCGTATTCATTACGACATCAAGGACATCATAATAGAACTGATCCTGCGTGGTTTTGGATTTCAATGTCTGATAGGTCTTCAGATCATTGATCTGTAGGCATAGGGAGCTGTCGCCGGTTACGGAGTTCATGTTGGGGAAATAGCTGACCCTCAGCTCTGCTTCCTTATGGAGCAATGTCTGGTTCAAAATAGGAGAATTCTGTTCGATGGATTCTGCGCCCTTTGAGAACTCCCTGTTGGTCCAGGTAAGCGGCCGTCGTTTCAGTTCACGCTCGGCGATATCCAGCAGTTCGAGTGAACGCCGGTTCACATAGATGACATTGAGATTCGAATCCGTGATGATAAGACCCTCATGAAGAGTGTCCGAAGCGCGGATCAGGGCAGATAGCAGTGCGTCCATGATGATTTCCTCCGATAACAAGCGTATACCTCCCCTCTACTGTAACAGATTAAGTGCCCATATAAAAGAAAAAGAGGCAAAAGTGTCTACTGAAAAGACACTTTTGCCTCAAGTGTTGAAATTCTAAAGCACGACACCGCCATCGAGGCTCAGAACGCTGCCTGTTGTAAAGGAGGATTCTTCTGAAGCCAGGTAGATGTATGCGTTGGCAACATCCTCGGGAGCGCCCAGTTTTTTAAGAGGAGATTTCTCTTTCATGGATTCCAATGCTTTTTCGGGCATTTTTGCTGTCATTTCTGTCATGATGAAGCCAGGAGCAACAGCGTTGACGCGGATTTTGTATTTGCCCAGTTCCTTGGCCCATGTCTTGGTCATTCCAATTACGCCCCACTTGGTGGCTGCATAGTTGGATTGGCCGAAGTTTCCATAAAGTCCGACAACGGAAGTGGTGTTGATGATAACGCCGCCTTTTTCCATCATCAGCTTGGCGCCTGCCTGACCGACATTGAATGTGCCCTTCAGGTTGACGTTGACGACCTTGTCGAATTGTTCCTCAGTCATTTTAAGCATAGTGGCATCTGCTGTGATGCCGGCATTGTTGATGACAACGTCGATTTTGCCGAATGCCTCAATGGCAGCAGCCATGGCAGTGTCCACAGAAGCCTTGTCAGTCACGTTGCAAGCTAAAGCAACGGCTTTTCCTCCTGCAGCACGGATCTCCTGAGCAACCAGTTCCACGTCAGTGGTAGTCGTTGCGCATACGACCATTTCAGCGCCTTCCTTGGCCATCATCAAAGCTGCAGTCTTGCCGATGCCCCGGCTTGCGCCGGTGATGAATACGGTTTTTCCATTCAGTCTCATGTTGTTTCTCCTCGTCTTTTTAAGTAGAGTTAAACGCATACAGGTGTAATCATACCCTGTCGGACTTCCTTACAATCAAAACATCTTGCAAAGGATGTGCCAAATCTAATTCGGGCTTGATGGCTGTGAAAATGGGCTTTTGCCGCACATGCCCGGGATGGTATGCACACAAAATGGACAGTAGTGTCTAATCACAGATGAGCATAGTGTCAACTCCTTGCACTTATCCGAGCACTGAGGACCATGTTGGATCCGTGGGCTGTGATTCACTGATTCCAAGGCGTAAGGTGATTAGAAATGCCTGAATCAATGAGGCGCTTCCGGTATTTTTCCATTATATAGTTAATAAGATAACAAGTACGGCCCTGGCACGATTCTTCTGTTAATTTTCAAAATGTGTTGCAAACACTGGGTTTATGAGTGTATATGTACTCTTTTGTCATAAGCTGAAGTGGATGGCATGGAACTTGCATTGTATATTAATCGTTAAGTTTATATCAGATTTAGGAGGACGTTATGCAATTTGGGTTATCGAAAGAACACAACATGCTCCGGGAAATGTACCGGAAATTTGCAGAGCAGGAAGTCAAGCCGCTGGCAAAAGAAATCGATGAGGAAGAACGCTTCCCTGAAGAAACCATTGTAAAGATGGCAAAGGCAGGATTCATGGGGATTCCTTACCCCAAGAGTGTTGGCGGTGAAGGCGGGGATCCGTTGGGATACGCCATGGCTGTGGAAGAACTCTCACGTGTATGCGCAACAACCGGGGTCATCCTTTCAGCCCATGTCTCGTTGGGTTCCAGTCCTATTTTTGAATATGGTACTGAAGAGCAGAAACAAAAATTCCTGGTTCCGTTGGCCAAAGGCGAGAAGCTTGGCGCATTCGGTCTGACTGAGCCCAATGCTGGGACCGATGCCAGCGGGCAGCAGACCACGGCTGTTCTTGACGGCGATCATTATGTAATCAACGGCTCCAAAATTTTCATAACGAATGCCATTTATGCTGACACTTACATCGTTATGGCGATGACGGATAAGGCTGCAGGTACGAAGGGCATCTCCGCTTTCATCATGGAGAAGGGAACGCCGGGGTTCACGTTCGGACCGAAGGAAAAGAAACTCGGAATACGCGGTTCTGCTACGACTGAGCTGATATTCGAGAATGTCCGTGTTCCAAAGGAAAACCTGCTGGCCAAAGAAGGCCATGGCTTCAAAATCGCAATGAAAACCCTGGACGGCGGCCGGATCGGTATCGCAGCTCAGGCCCTTGGCATTGCCCAGGGAGCCCTTGATGCGACTGTAGCCTATACGAAGGAACGTAAGCAGTTCGGACGCTCCATCTCATCCTTCCAGAACACCCAATTCCAGCTTGCGGATATGGCCACTAAAATCGAGGCCTCCAGACTGCTGGTGTATAAGGCTGCCTGGACAAAGGCTCAGGGCATGAATTATTCCAAAGAAGCCGCTATGGCGAAACTTTTTGCAGCTGAAACAGCCATGGAAGTCACCACCAAAGCGGTTCAACTGCACGGCGGCTACGGGTATACCCGTGAGTATGAAGTTGAGCGTATGATGCGGGATGCGAAAATCACAGAGATCTATGAAGGCACCTCAGAGGTTCAACGGATGGTTATCTCT
>CAZEHS010000114.1:2563-8019 GCA_964511875.1 uncultured Peptostreptococcaceae bacterium | reverse complement strand
GGGGTGAGGGGGATAACTTCGCATGACGCAGCCACCCTCACCCGGCTCGCTTCGCTCGCCACCCTCTCCCATCAAGGGAGAGGGAGGACGTTCGGTCAATCTTCAATTCCCACCACGCTCCAGCGGACCGGCGTTGTGTCGCTATGCAAAAGCTCGCGCGTGGTCTTGCCGTCGCTCGACAGCAAAACTCGCTGACCTTTACCCGCGCCCAGCGCATCGACGGCCACGACCGGCTCTCCGTCGGGCGTGATCAACTGCTCAATCTGTTTGAAACGCTGTTGTTTGGAACCGAAAAAGGTGATTTCACCGGCAGTATCGCCAGCAAAGGTTATTTCGAGCAGGCTGATGGGGGCACTATTTTTCTGGATGAAGTCAACTCCATCCCGCCGGAGATGCAGGCTAAGCTTCTTCGGGTGCTTCAGGACAAGCGGCTACAGCGCATCGGCGGAAACCGATATCATCAGTGCGATGTGCGGATCATCGCCGCATCCAATGAGGATTTGTCCGAACTGATTGAACTGAATCGAATCCGCAGGGATTTCTATTATCGGATTTCCACCATTAAGATCGACCTGCCCCGTCTGGAAGACCGCCGGGAGGATATACCACTGCTGGCTGTTCATTTTCTTGAATCCCTGCGGAAGAAATACAATCGCCAAGCCCTGCATTTCTCTGAGGCGACCCTGTCCCGACTGATGCAAACCCAGTGGCCGGGCAACATCCGGGAGCTGCAGCATGTGGTGGAATATGCTTTTACCCGTATCCCCGAGGAGTTGGATTGCATTGAACCCGTTCATCTGCCTGTCTATTTCCAGGCTCCTGACGGTTACTCCTATCGGCGTAAGGAGTCATCGATTCCAAAAGGTGTGACATTAGAACCTGAAGGACCCTTGAACCCTCAGCTGGAGGCCTTCGAGAAGGAGCTTGTTTCAGCAGCATTGAGATTTCACAAAGGCAATATTTCCCACACAGCAAAATCCCTGGGAATGAGCCGGCAGAACCTGCAGTACCGGCTGAAAAAGCACAACCTCACAGAATGATCTCCACAACGAAACGCCTCAGACATCAGTCTGAGGCGTTTCGCTTATATTCCTATGATTTGTGACTCACTACATCAGGCCAGAGCGCTTTCAATCATTGTCAGGATTCCAGCCTTGCTGGCATCCTCCTTGGTCACTTCCCCAACCTTGGCACCGTCTTTGTAGAGGGTGATGGTGGGAAGGCCCAGGACCTTCTGTGAAATCGCCAGACGACGGGCTGTGGTGACGTCGAGCTTGCAGAACTTGACCTTTCCTGCGAACTGCTCTGAAAGAACCTCTACATCCGGCATCAACGCCTTGCAGGGTACGCAGGACTCACTCCAGTAATCTACCAGTACAAGGCCTGCGGCCTGAAGTACTTCATTTTCGAACGTGTCTTTGTCCAGTGCCAACATTGTGTATTGCCTCCTTTTTAGTGGAACTTCTCTTCTACGTATTTCTCTGCCTGAACCGCCGCGATTGCTCCATCCGCAGTGGCGGTGACAACCTGACGAAGACTCTTCACCCGGATGTCTCCGGCAGCGAATACACCCGGTACATTGGTGTTCATATCATCATCGGTAGGAATATAACCGATCTGATCCATAGTGATGACCCCTTTGAAAAGGTCGCTGAACGGGATGTAGCCTACGAACACGAACATCCCGAAGGTGCCGTCGTTATCGTCTGCGCTGTATTCCCAGGTTTCCCCGGTCTTCACGTTCTTGAACACAGCGGTTTCCAGCATGCCATCCCCTTTGACCTCCTGGACCACGGCATCGTAGATGATCTCAATCTTAGGATGATTCAGAACTTTTTCAACGATGGACTTGGCTGCTCTGAATTCGTCACGTCGGTGGACGATGGTGACCTTTCGGGCGAACTTCGTCAGGTACATGGCCTCTTCGAGGGCTGTATCCCCGCCGCCGATGGCGAACACCTCCAGATCCGTGAAGAAATCCGCATCACAGGTGGCACAATAGGAAACGCCCTTACCTGTAAGCTCTTTCTCGCCGGGGCAGTCCATCTTACGGGGTACCGCTCCGGTTGCGATGATGACGGATTTTGCCTGATAGGTGGCGGTTTCTGTGGTGATCAGTTTAAGATCACCGGAGAAGTCAACGGATACGACCCCTTCCTTTTTCCGCTGGGCGCCGAACTCCTCGCACTGCTCGATCATCCTGGCAACAAGCGATGGGCCTGTGGCATCGTGGATGGATCCCGGATAGTTGGCCACCTCGTCCGTGGTGACAATCTGCCCGCCGGGCTTGTCCTTCTCCAGAATCAATGTGGACATTTTTGCGCGGGCTGCGTATAACCCCGCTGAGAGTCCTGCAGGACCTGCTCCGATGATGATAACGTCATAGATTTGATTCATATTTTCCTCCAGTTCCATCGTGCTGAAAATTTCACATTCATTCTAACAGATATCAGCAGGCTTTCCCACAAAACCTGCATCGGCAAGAGTCATCATGGCGCTTTTCAGACGGTCTTCATTGACCATGACGATGGGACCGGTGCATCCCATGCCGCTTTCAGCATAGATTCCGTTTTTCCACAATGCCTGGACGGCGCTGTCCAGGTCCATGATATCGATGCCTGAGATGGTCCCCGTGACCACTTCTTTCGGCGGAGCCGCCACCACGGGCTCATCGCAGGTCTTTTCCTGCGCCTTGTTGAACCCTTGGACAATCCTTTCAAAACCCGCATCCCTGACCGCTTTGAATTCTTTGGCGGCAACAGCCTTCAGGTTCCCTTTCACCAGTGAAGCGGCGTACTGCAGGGCATTTGCCACTACCGGAACTCCGGATGCCCGGCTCAAAATGAGGATGGTACGGTGGTAGTCTTCCCCTATGCCGGGACCATAGCCGTAGCCGGTGGCTTCGTAGCTGCCTCCTGTGGCATAGGAGCTGAACATTTTCATAAGGATGTTCCCGGTAAGGGTATCCGATACCATGACATCCACGCTGCCGGTTAGTAGGTCGTTCCCCCGCATGACGGCACCCCCGTCGGAGCGCATGGAGCCTCCGAAGTTGACAGGATACCCGTTGGCACTTAGCTCCTTCAGGGCCCGTTCCACAATCCGCACGTTATCCACGTTGAGCACTCCCACAGTGGGATTTGCGATCCCCATGGCCTTGGCGGTGATAATACCGTAGACGGCGTTCCTGAACATGGCTTCGCTCCGGTTGGTTGCGGAGGTACCGGTGGTGGTGGCCAGGAACATTTCGATCCCTTTGCCGGGGGTCATCACTTTCCCAACAGTGGATACCCCGATGGGAAAGTTGTAGTGCATGGTGACGCAGGCGTCCAGCTCGCCCCTGTCCAGCAGGCCGTCCATGGTCTGGTGCATGTGGGTTTCGTCATCGACGATGATCTGGGCTAGGGGCAGGTCGGATTCGGGTCCGATGAGAACGATCTCGTAGTCGGCTGTCCGGGCGGCCAGCTGGGCACCCAGAAGCATGTTCTCTACCCCGTGCTCGCTCCCTAAAGTGGTGAGGCCGATGCGTACTTTTTTCTTGAAGTTTCCGGTTTCGATGGCCTGGGCAATATCCATGAAGGCTTCCCCCAGGAGTTTCTTTACGTGGGTGTTCGGCATGTCCCCTACCCCCTACGCGTTCAAGAGTTGATTCGCAAAGCCTTTCATGGCCTCCGCTATCAGCTTGTTGATTTCGTCTTTGTTCAGGGCGCCTTGATCCTGGGTTTTGCCGGGATTCCGCTCCATAATCAGGGAAACGCCGTCGAAAAGGTTGGTCATCCGGCCCAGGAACAGGCTTCCTTTCCCAACGACCATGACCCGGTTCAATTGGCCAGTGGTCAGTTCATCGATGGCAAACCCCACATAGGGTACACCGGAGGGGATGTGCCCCTGGGTAGGAGCCCAGCCCACCATTCCGTGCCGTGTAACGAAGGCATCCATGCCGGTCCGCTCCAGTTCACCCCGTTTCACGCCGATGGCGGCGATCATCTTATAGTTGGCGACGGGGACGTCTCCAGCCCCTGCGGGCTTGGTGACATCTGGGTTTTGCATTTCTACGCTGTATTTGTCGACGTCGGTGATTTTCAGGTTCCCTTTATCCAGAGGGGCAGTGACCAGCGCGGTGATGACCGCTTGGGGGGAGGACCCGGTGCCGACGGTGTGGCGACCGATGAGGTCGGTGCGCACGATAGGACTGACACCGTCGTTCTTGCTGACCAGAATGGCGAAGCCCCCCAGGACGTCTTCCAGGATAGGGATGTCTTTTTTGATGTGGTCTTTCCCGTTCATGCCCAGTTTGGCGGTAGCCCCGCCGGCGACGACGACGACGTTTTCAAAGACGCCGCTCTTGACCAGGGCAGCTGCCTGGATCAATGCGTGGGTAGGGGCAGCGCAGAAGCCCCGGGTGTCGGAACCGGTGGCGTTGATGGCTCCTGCGGCTTCTGCGATGGCTTTGGCAAAGTTGCCGCCTCCCCGCTGGTTCATATCCCCACAGGCTTCTTCAGAACATTCGATAACGTAATCCACACAGGAAACGTCGATGTTGTTTTTGGCAATGAGGTGTTTAAAGGCCAGGACCCCGGATGCTTTAACCACCAGGTTTTCAAACATCACATGGGCATTTAGGTTCACATCCACATCATGGGCTTTTTTAACGCAGCCTACCAGTTTGAAGTCGTGGTAGATGGCTTCGGCGTGATGGACGTCTACGAATTCTTCGATGACGGCCATGTCTTCTCCGTCGCCCAGGCTTTTTAGTTCCTCTGGGCTGAAGAGCGGGTGATCTGCCATTTTTGCGGCCACGGTCTGTGTGAAATGCCGGTCCAGTTTCACCAGGTCGAAGGCGTCGGCCAGTTTGAGCATGCCGATGAATTCATCCTGGGGCATGATCTCGCCCAATTTCCCCTGCCGCTCTCCTGCTACAGGATTGGTGTACCAGGGCTCGGAGACTGTGCCCAAGGCTGCCGGGGTCATATTCCCGATGTAGGTCTGGTTTGGCCCATAGACCACTACCTGCTCATAGGTCCGCAGGCTACCGGGAAGCTTTTTCAAGTATTCAGAATCAGGATTGGCGGCCCTTTCGACGGTCTGGGTGGTGCCGTTATGGATGATCATGTCCGGGGTGTGGATCAACACGTACCCGGCTGCTTTTGTCACGGGAAAGCTCATGGGGATTCCTCCTGAGGATGATAATTGATTTTTCAGCCACAGATATCACAAATGAAGGGAGGTTATAAGGAAAGAGGGCTTCTATGTATAACCATCCCTGAATTTGGGCAAATACAGGGAACAGCGGAGAGGTATTCCCCTTCATCTGTGATATCTGTGGCCGATCCGTAAAGCTCTGATTTCAAAACAAAGCAGGCCGGGGCTTCACCCCAACCCGCTTTGAAAAGACTGCTCATTCATTTGTTATGAATCCGACCGGATTCAGGATGGTTCTGGACAGATCAAGGGGT
>CAZEHS010000114.1:0-2463 GCA_964511875.1 uncultured Peptostreptococcaceae bacterium | reverse complement strand
TTCATTTGTTATGAATCCGACCGGATTCAGGATGGTTCTGGACAGATCAAGGGGTTCGTTAAAAGAAAGTGATTCATTTCACCTTATAGATACTTGCAGAACTGACTTCTCATGCTTTCCATCTCTGCCGCCAGTGCGTCCACATCCAGGACCATTTCCATCATTCCGATCTGGTCCTCGTAGATTGTTACGTCCACTGCGGTTTTGAATGCATTCTCTGTCACATGATAGACTGCCAGCCCCAAGGCTACACCAGCCAGGGATCCCGCGTAGGTAGGATCCCCCGCGGTCACGGTTTCAGCCGCCAGTCCTGCAGATTCTGCCTCTGCGGCTCCCAACAATACCAGTACATTTTCAGCGCCAAATTTTTCGGTGAACCCCTTCACCCTGTTTTGATTCTCCAGATCCATTGCTCCTGCAGCCGTTCAGACGAAGCATTCGGTGGCGGAGAACACCACCTCTGCAGTAGGCTCAGACTTGATGCAAGCCTCCACGGCGGGGCCGGGAATGCCGTCCCTGTCACCGATAATGATGATTTTTTTATTTTTTAGAATACTCATCGCTTCATACCTCTCATAATTTTTTATCCAATATTTTCTTTCTTTATTTCGATTGTCACAATGCTTTCATCCTGCCTCAAAGCCTTCACCAAGGATACCATTCCAAAAATCATTACAAATGCGAATGGAAACGCAGCTACAATCGATGCCGTCTGAAGCATGCTTAGGCCATTGGTACCTGCCAGCATCAGAACCAGCGCCAAACCCGATTGGATAAGGCCCCAAATGATCATTCCTTTTTTAGTCGGGTTCAGATTCCCATTTTGAGTAAGCATCCCCAGTACATATGTGGCTGAATTGGCGGAAGTCACAAAGAAGGTAACCAACAGAAGCACTGCGACAAAGGATATCACTGTTCCAAACGGATATTCTCTCATAACAACAAAGAACGCTGTCGGTGTGGATTTGATGGCTTCTGCCGCAACTGCCATGCCTGTATTGATTGCCGTGGCTCCAAAAACCGAGAACCAGATAAAGGACAGCAAAGTCGGTGCTAGAAGCACACCCGCAACAAATTCACGGATTGTCCTTCCTCTGGAGATTCGTGCGATAAACGAACCGCAGAATGGTGCCCAGGCAATCCACCATGCCCAGTAAAATACCGTCCAGCCGCTATACCAGGAACTGTCGCCGTAGGGATCGATCCGGAAACTGTCCAGCAGCAGCTGTTGGAGATACAGCCCGATACCATTGGTAAAGGTGTTCATAATCAACAGTGTCGGCCCGATGATCAGTGTGGCCACCAGGATCAGTCCAGCGATGATGATGTTGGCATCACAGATTACTTTAATGCCTTTATCAAGACCTAGAACAGCGGTTCCAACAAACAGGAGTGTAATGACGGCAACAATGATTATAATTACGGTATTCGTTTCAGGAATCCCAAACAGAAAATTAAGTCCGCTGTTAATCTGCAGAGCACCGATTCCCAAGGATGTTGCCACTCCTGCAACCGTGGCGAACACTGCCAGGATATCGATTGTCTTGCCGATGGGACCGGCAACTCTTTCTTCCCCAATCAGCGGAATGAACACTGAGCTGACAAGCCCAGGCTTACCCTTCCTGAACTGCATGTAGGCCATGGCCATACCGAGAACCGCGTAGTTAGCCCAAGGGTGCAGGCCCCAATGGAAGAACGCTTTTCGGATGGCAAAATCCGCAGCTTCTGGAGTCCCGCCAGTAAGGCCTAAGGGATTCACATAATGGTTGAGTGGTTCTGCAATGCCCCAGAACACAAGACCAATCCCCATACCGGCAGAAAACAGCATGCCGAACCAGGAGCCCAACGAGTAATCCGGAACGGAGTCGTCCGGCCCCAGTTTGATCCCACCATACTTGCTGAAGGCAATCCAGATGCAAAACACTACGAAAGACGTCATTGTAATCAGATAAAACCAGCCAAACTCAGTACCCAGATACTTAAAAGCTGCATTGGCCGCGGCCTCAAAACCCTTTGGGATTAACAGCCCCCATGCAACAATCGCTGCAGTAACAACCATGGAAATAATCAGAACATGATTATCTTTCTTTTGCATAAAATCCTCCTGAATGAGAATCATAACATGCTTTTAAGCGGATGTGAGGCCGGGAGCCACCCGGCGCTCTCCTATCCTATGAATCAGATCTTCACTTTGAAAACAGTCTGTTCCTGAACATCTGCCGTCAGGGCGTCTATGGCTACGCCCACACGGTGGTACCTGAGCTTCCACTGGGTTTCTTTGCTGGTTCCTGGATCTCCAAGAGGATACGGAATAGAAATGGTAGGAACCATCCGGTTCGCTCCCACGGTATTGGCAACAGGAATCAGGTTGCACATCTGGACAATCGGGAAACCTACTTTTTCGAATTCTTTCACCATCGTTGCGCCGCAACGAGTACAGGTCCCTCAGGTCGAGGTGAGGAT